>CAYRII010000275.1:0-3603 GCA_964424245.1 uncultured Terriglobales bacterium
GGTAGTACGCGGAGCCCAGCGCCACCATGGCCACGCCCAGAAACAGAGTTCGATACGGCCAAAGCAGGCTGCGATCCTGCGCGCTGCGTGTTTTTCTCAGATGGGCCAACCCCAGCCATCCCACAAGGAGGAAAGGGAGATTGGTCAGCACGTTCCACGCATGAGGAATGCCCAACAACGTGCGCTGATCGGCAAAGGCGTGGTAGGCAAGAGGCTGCGGAATCGGGGGCTGCTGCAGGACGACTGCGATCATGGCAGCGCACAACAACGCCAGCAGCCACAGCCTCATGTTCCGGGACATCGCGCGGCACCGCCGGGAAGAATCAGTGCCCTGGCCGGTAGAGGCCCGCAGGGCGGGGAAATCATACGCTGAACGAAGCGCAGGAGGCCGTTTGCCGGCTACCCTTGGCGTATGGCACTTTCGTGCTATGCGGCCTTTCTCCCGCTTGACATGGAGCGATTGCTGACCTACCGTCTAAAGTGAGCGTCCGTGTGCGGAGGCTCACCATCCGAAAGAAAGTGAAGTGTTTCGGGTGCTGCAGATGTTGGCAGTGTCACTCTTCTGGTTCCCATCCCCGGGGAATCGGCAGGATTGGCCCCTTGTGAGGATTAAGGGGACGCCATGATCGGCACGAACTTCGGCGCTTATCGAATCGAAGACAAGCTGGGTGCAGGCAGTACGGGTGTGGTGTATCTGGCCACGGACACCAGCCTGGATCGCCGTGTCGCCATCAAGACGCTGCTCGCGGCCAAGAACGCCGACCCCAAGAGTGTGTCGCGCTTCCTGAAGGAAGCCAAGGCCGCCTCTTCCCTGGAACATCCCTCCATCATGACGATCCATCACTTCGGCGTCGACGGGGATACCCGTTTTATCGTGATGGAATTCGTCGAGGGCCGGACACTGAAGAAGGTCCTCAACGGGAAGGCGGTCGAGCTGGGACAGTTCTGCGAGTTCGCCATTCAGATTGCCGACGGACTGGCATTGGCGCATCAGCGCGGGATGGTGCATTGTGATCTGAAATCGGAAAACGTCATGATCACGCCGCGCAGCCAGGCCAAGATCCTGGATTTTGGCCTTGCCCGGCTGAAAAATCCGGAGGGTGAAGATTCAGGCGACACCGTGTCGTTCAGCGACTCGACGGCAGCCACGGTCTTCGGCGATGTCAGCCATCTCTCGCCCGAGCAGGCCCTGGCCATAGAGATTGATACGCGCACCGACGTCTTTTCCTTCGGCGCGATGATGTACGAGATGGTGACCGGGAAAATGCCCTTTGACGGGCCGACGCCCCAGGCCACGCTGGCGCGCATCCTCAGCCAGGATGCCGTGCCGGTGAGCCAGATCAACCCTGAAGTGCCGCCGGAACTGGAGCATCTGATCGCGCAGTGCCTGCAGAAGGACCGCACCTGCCGGCCATCCGCCCCCGAAGTTCATGCCCGACTGAAGAAAATCCAGGCGTCGCTCAGCGCCGACAAGCTGACGGCCAGCCAGATCCGGCCGCGCGGCTTTGTCTCCAGCAAGTACATGGCCTCCTCGCTCTATTTGGATGGGGCGGCGCCGGCCAAAGCAACGCCGGCCGTAAGGGCGAGGCCGGCCGCAGTCGAGCCGCATGCCCATACGGTCTTTGAGGTTGTCGGCGCGTGCCGCGTTGCGTTCGCGCTGGTGCTGTGGGCGCTCCCTCTGACCTTTTTTGCCGGGTTTGTGCTCGACGGGGGAATCATCCGGCGCGAGGCTGTTGAAGGCACCACGCTTCTGAGCCTGGTGCGCGCCGTGGTGGTTCCGGTTCAGGAAAAGTTCGACGCCATTTTCGATATTTCCCTGGCCGCCGGAGACTGGGATTTCCTCCTGCTGGTTCTGGGAGTCGCCGCCATTGTGTTGCGGCACTTCCTGCTGGTGCCTTTTCGCAGGGCCGAAGCCTGGGCGCGGGCACGAGCCGGGATGGAACCTGAGAAAGCTGCCCGCAAGCCGGCATAGCGCCCGGCGCTCCCCTTGACAGCCGCCTTTTCTGTCCTCCACACTCGCCGTGGGTGTAACCATCGCCGTCTTCAGCAAGGCCTTGCTCGCCATGTCACCGGCCCGCGGCATTCGACGACCTACCGCCTCTGCAGCGGCGCTGCTCGTCATCGGCCCGTTCCTGCTCACCGGGTGTCTGCGCTTCCTGCGTACCGGCCCCGTTCCGGTTCCGCCGGCATTACCTCTTACGGTCAAGACCTTGTACGTCACGGATCGCGCACCCGAACCCTTTGATCCGGGGAAATGCGATCCGGTTCAGGATGCGGACCGCATTCGCACCTACGGGCGAACGGCGGCAGCCGGTTTGGCGTTCGGCTCCTTTCCCGTAACCATTTTGCGTGAGCACCGCACGGGAAAGCTGGCTGAGCCCCTGCGCCGTACGTTGGAGTGCCGCCAGCCGCGCCGCAAGCCGTTCGTGGCCGCCCATCCCGCGCCTCTGAGCGAAGAAGAGTTCTTTCGCGAGCTGGAAAAACAAGTTGCACTGGCGCCCCGGGCCGAGGTCCTGGTGTTTGTTCACGGCTTCAACCTCAGCTTCGAAGAAGCCGCGCGCCGCGGCGCGCAACTTGGTTACGACCTGGGCTTCGAAGGACCGGTGATCGTTTATAGCTGGCCGACGCAGGAGAGCGCGCGAAAATATCGCGAAGATGAGAAGGCCGTTGCGGCGACCACCGAGAAGCTGCGTGAATTCCTGGCGGGACTGGCGCGCCGCCAGCGGCCGGGCTCCGTCCATCTGCTGGCACACAGCATGGGGAATCGCGCGTTGGTGGAGGCACTTGAGGCGTTGGCTTCTTCCGGCGGATCTGCCCCGCGTTTCGGCCAGGTGGTGCTGGCGGCCCCGGACGTGGATGCGGATGATATCCGCCAGGCTGCCCCGGCGCTCGCCCGGTTAGCGGCGCGTGTCACCATGTATGCGTCAGTCGTGGACCGCGCACTCATCGCCGCTCATCGCCTCCGCGAAAAGGCGCGTGCAGGTGAGTCCGGGGAACACGTCCTGGTGGTTCCCGGAATCGACACCGTCGATGTCTCCGGCGTCAATGACGACCTCCTCGGGCATTCATACTACGGCGACAACCGCTCCGTGCTCTCCGACATCTATCATCTTCTGCGCCACAATACTCCGCCCGAGGAACGCTTCAGCCTGTTCCGTATTCCCCGCGACGCCGGATTCTACTGGGCCTTTCGGCCCTAGCCGTCAACGTCATCCGTTTCTCTACATCTGGTTCCGGCTACAATGCCATGCTTGTTTGCGCGGAGGCGGTATGGGTTTTGTGCAATCGGCAGACGTTGTCATCATCGGCGGGGGCATTGTCGGGGCCAGTATTGCCTGGCACCTGACCGAAGCCGGAAGCACTAACGTCGTTGTGCTGGAGCGCGAAGCCCATCTGGGACGAGGTTCCACGGGCAAGAGCATGGGAGGTGTGCGCGCCCAGTTTTCCACTCCGGTCAACATCCAGATGTCGCTCTACTCCATCCCCTTCTACGCTACGTTCGAGGAGCGTCTCGGCCATCCCTCCGGTTACCGGCCGCAGGGATACCTGTTCATGGCGACCAGCGAAGCGCACCTCCGCTACCTGCGCGCCGCCCGCTGGCTC
>CAYRII010000276.1:0-3583 GCA_964424245.1 uncultured Terriglobales bacterium
TCGAGTACCTTGTGGACGGCGACTCGCTGGTGATTTTCCTGGTCGCCGCGCGGCGCCTGCACGCGCTGACCGTTCCTGTGCGCAGCGAAGATCTCGCCGGCCGCGTGGAGCTGCTGCGCGACCTGATCGTCCGGCAGGAGGGGTCGGACTGGAAGCGGCCGGCGCAGAGCCTCCGGCGGCTGCTCATCGGTTCCCTGGAAGACGAAGGCTGGCTGGAGGGAATCCGCCGGCTCTATCTGGTGCCGCACGGCATCCTGCACTACGTGCCCTTCGCTGCTCTGCTGCGTGCGGAAAATGGCCGCGACCGCTTTCTGGTGAGCGATTTCGAACTTGCCTTTCTGCCGGCTGCGTCTGTGCTCACCCGCGCGCCGGCGGCGGCCGCGCCCGACGGAAAGCTGCTGGCCCTGGCGCCGGCGCGCACGCGCCTCCCCTACGCCCAGCTCGAAGTGCGTAGCATCGCCAGAAACTACTCGCGGGACAGTTACCTGCTGGTCGGAAAACAGGCCACCGAAAGCGCCTTCAAGCGCGTGGCCGGCCGCTACCAACTGATTCACCTGGCCACGCACGGCTACTTCAACAAATGGAATCCGCTGCTCTCCGGCCTCGAGCTGGAAGCCGGAGGGGAAGAGGACGGCCGCCTGGAGGTCCACGAGATTCTCGGGATGCGGCTGAATGCCGAGCTGGTGACGCTGAGCGCGTGCGACACCGCGCTGGGCAGCGGCTACTTCACGGAAGTGCCCCCGGGCGACGACCTGGTCGGCCTGACTCGCGCCTTCCTGTTTGCCGGCAGCCCGTCGGTGCTGGCCACGCTGTGGCAGGTGAGCGACCGCTCGACGCTCGGGCTGATGCACAACCTCTATGAAGAGCTGCCCCGCAGCAATAAGGCCGCAGCGCTGGCCCGTGCCCAGCGGGCGATGGCCGAAGGCAAGGGCCGGCTGGCGCATCCCTATTTCTGGGCCTCCTTCATCCTGGTGGGAAAAATGGATTGAGGACGGGAAGGCAAGAGCATTGTCCGTGTACTTAGAGTGAGAGGCAATTCGTCACTACCTCGGCCCAACGATGAACGTTCAGGTTCAAGTGAGGTGGGCGCCATGAAACCCAGCGGCCGGATTCCAGCACCGGTGACAATTGGACTCCTGGTTTTTCTATGCCTGACCTGGAGCGGGAACCTGCCTGTGGCCGAAGGCCAGCAGGCCATTGAGGTGAACTCTGCGGATCCGCCCGCGGCCCCGCAGGGGACCATCAACCTGAACGTCACCATCAGGGGCAAGGGTTTTAAGAAGGGCGCGCAGGCCAGCTTCTTCGTCACCGGAACCGAGCTCCCCGATGGCGTGCGCGTGAACTCGACCACCTTTATCAGCCCGGGCGAATTGCGCGCCAACATTGACGTCACCGATTCGGCCACCGTGGCCTCCTACGACATCCAGGTGGCCAACTCCGACGGCCGCACGGGCAAAGGCATCGAACTCTTCGCCGTGACCTCGAAAGGCCCCAAGAGCGAGCCGCCGCCGGACCCGGCGATTGCTTATTCCGAAGGTTGGCTGAAGGTGATGAATGCCGATGGCACGAACCAGACCGTGGTGTGGAATCGGGGCACCAGCCGGGCACCCGACTGGTCACCCGATGCCAGGCGATTGGTTTTCCTATACGCCCCTCAAAACGCGAAGCAGCAAGGGATCTACCTCATCAATCTGGACGGCAGCGGTCTTTGCAAGCTGGCGCCACATACCGACACAGGCGTGCGAGAGTACAGCCATCCTGTATGGTCGCCCGTGCCGATGCCAGACGGCTCGGAGTGGATCATCTACGCGGACTACTCATCGGAAACCAAATCGCGAGATCTATTCGCCGTGCGCGCGGACTGCGCCAGCCCGGGAAAACCTGTCAATTTGACGCAGACAACCGTGTCGGAGACGGGACCGAGTTGGTCGCGCTTGGCCAACCGGCTGGCCGCGTGGCTCTGGGACACTTCAGAGACGCTGGTTTACGACGTTTCGCTGGTGAACGGTGTTCCGAAACTCTCGAACCCGATCAGGCTCAAAAGCCTGGGGCTGTTCACTTCGATGGCCGAGTCAATAATGGCTGATTGGGCCCCGAACGAGGACCGCCTCGTGCTCGCTGTACTGCCCGCTCGTGTCCCTGGCATCGGCTATGATCTATGGGTCACGGACCTCACTTACTCCGGCACCTACGCTCTGACAGACACCGCAGACGCCTACGAAACCCGCGCCAGTTGGTCGCCCGACGGCACGGAAATTGTTTACTACGACATGGCCAACAACGGATGGCTGTGGAAGTTGGCTCGGCGCGTGAATCCTGACGGAACCGAGAGTTGGGTGCGGACTCAGCAGCTCGTGGGGCCAATTGCCATCAGCTACAGAGGCCACAGTTGGCGGCGGTGCGATCCGTGCCGGTGAAGGAGCAGCGATGTCTACTCAACTAACGCCCGCAAACGGAAAACGGCCCGCGGTTCTGGCCGAGGCGCGCTGCGACGACGAGCTGCATCCCGCCTGGCGCGAGTTCCTGTGCTTTTGCGCGAGGCTGCAGCACGGCGAGATTGAGCGGTTGAAGATTCAGGACGGGCTGCCCGTCCTGGCGGAAGTAACCACGAGAAAGGTGAAGTTTACGTGAGGGCAACAGCGGCAGCAACGATTCACGCACCGGCTGAGAGGAGCCATCGTTGCGGCTGCTCCCTGATGGCTGACCACTGACGACGGACAACTGTTTTCTAGCGGCTGACTGAATCACCCAGAGGCCGACGAGTACGGGACGCGATCCCGGCTCGGCGGCCTCTTTCGTTTGTGGGCCAGAGGCCCAAGATTGGAGGACTAAATGACAAAAGCACTCGCACGTTGCATCCTGACTTTGCTTCTACTCGCAGGGCTGGCTGTCTCGCTTCCCGGCCCGGGCGCTCTGGCCCAGCAAAAGGGCGGCGGAAAGGGGCCCAAGCCGCAGCCGCCGTCGGATCCGGCCATCGCCTACGCCGCCTGCAGCGGTCCGTGGTGCAGCCCGCAGCTGATGGTGATGAATGCCGATGGCTCGAACAAGACCACCGTCGTGTCAAAGGGTTTCAGCGCTCAACCCGATTGGTCGCCCGACGGGCGTCGTCTGGTCCTTACCTACACACCCGGTAGGAACGACGGCCCGGGAATTTATCTGGTCAACCTGGACGGCAGCGGACTGTGCAAACTGGCTGAGCTCCACGGCAGCAACAACCATCCCGTGTGGTCCCCGGTGCCCATGGTGGATGGATCAGAGTGGATTATCTACGTGGATTACAGAGCGGATCACGCCGGAACAGACCTCTTTGCCGTGCGCGCAGATTGCAGCAACGACGAGCTGCCAGTCAACCTCACCGACACTCCGGAAAACAACGACTGGAATCCGAGTTGGTCGCGGCTCTCCAACCGGCTGGTGGTCACGCCTTGTGGAGGCGGCGGATGTAGGGCGGCGATCTACGACATCTCGCTGAAAGATGGCGTGCCGCAGCTCTCCAACCGGATCACTTTCCCCGACTTGGGGCTGTTTGAAGGCCTGTACCCCGGCACACCCTCGTGGGCCAAAGATGATGACTACCTCGTGC
>CAYRII010000277.1:0-3554 GCA_964424245.1 uncultured Terriglobales bacterium
AGGGGTGGGGCGGCTCGGGATGCCGGCGCCCGCCGGAGTCTTCCACCCGCACCGCGTACTCGGCCAGCATGCGCCGAGTGTACCACTGGGCAGCGCGCTCAGGGCGCGGCCGGCGGCGCCTCCCGCAACCGCTCCAGCACGTCCGCGGCGCGCGGCGTTTCCTGCTTGGTCTTGCTCACCAGGCGCCAGCGTTCCACGCCCGCTTCATCCACCAGGATGGTGGTGCGGATGGCGATGTCCTCGCCGTCGCGGCCCGCGGCGTGCACCAGGCCGTAGCTGCGGATCACCTTGCGTTCCGGGTCCGAGAGGATAAGGAACTGTTTCTTCACGACCTTCTCCCAGACTGTGCGCGCGTGCTCCTGCTCTTCCACGCTCAGCGCCAGAATGCGAATGTTGAGCCGGTCAAATTCTTTCTTTTGCTCCGCGAACTCGCGCAGTTGGCGCATGCAGTGCGGTCACCAGTGTCCGCGGAAAAAAATTACCAGCACCTTCTGCCCGCGAAACCAAGAGAGCGTGACCGGGTTGCCGTCCTGATCGGGAAGCGTGAAGTCGGGAGCGGGCCGGCCCGCGCCGGAGGCGATCTGCGGCTGGGGCAGCGGCTCGTCCTGGGCAGAGGCAACCGTAAGAGCGGCGAAAAGCAGTGCCGGGAACAGCCGTTTGAAGGGAAAAGAGAGTCGCAACAAGAATCGGATTCCTGGAAACTGCAAAAGTAACGAACGGCGCAACAAAACTTTCTTGCCTGCCTCGGGTGCCTACTTCTGTACTGCGCCCTGGCGGGCCAGCCTTACCTTGGCGTTGTCCAGCTTCTTTTGCACCTTGGCCACTTCCACCGCGTCCACGTCCGGCGGTGCGGAGCGGTTCCACTCTGCGAGCGCGCGCTCCCACTGCGCCGCCGCCAGCTTCAGCCGGCCGGTGCGCGCATAGACGTCTCCCAGGTGGTCGTGGATCGTAGGGTCGTTGGGCTCGCGCTCCAGGGCCTTGCCCAGATACTCCTCGGCCTGGGCATGATTGCCCATCTTGTAGTACACCCAGCCCAGCGAGTCCAGGTAAGCGCCATTTTGCGGGTCGAGCTCGACCGCTTTCTTGATGTACCCCAGCGCCTCTTCCAGGCGGACGCCGCGATCGGCCAGCATGTAGCCCAGGTAATTCAGCGTGGTGGCGCTCTCGGAGTCGGACTGCAGAATGCGCTGGAACATGGCCTCGGCGCGGTCGAACTTTTTCTGCCGCTCGTACATGGAGCCCAGCAGAAAGTAGAGAAACTGCTTCTCCGCGGGCTTGGTGGAGAGCTTTTCCGCCTGCGCGACGGCCTCTTCGGCCTCCTTCCAGCGCTTCAGGCGGCTGTTCACCTGCGCCAGCGTGATGTACACCTCGCGGTCTTCCGGCCCGCCCTTCAGGAAGGCCTGCACGCGGGCCAGCGCGGCTTCGCCTTCGCCCTGATCGGCAAGCTGCCCCGCCAGTTGGAACTGCAGGCTGCGGTCTTCGGGCAGCTTGTCGGCCGCCTCCTGCGCCACCCGCGTGGCTTCTTTCCAGTCGCGGGCGCTGCGATGGGTTTCGATGATCTGCTGGTAGGCGCGGGAGGCGTAGTCGTCTCCCAGCGCGAGAAGCTCGGCCAGGACCTCCAGCGCCGGTTTGGTCTTCTGTTGGTCGCGGTAGAGGCTGCCCAGGCGCTCCAGAAAGATGGCGCGATTGTTGCGCTCGCCGGCGGTATAGTTGCCGTCGGCTTTCAGGGTTTTTTCCAGCAAGCCGCGCAGGATGCCTTGCGCTTCCGCGAAGTTCCCGCGGGCCTCCTCCACCAGCGCCAGGTTGTAGGGAATCTCCAGCGAATCCGGCACCAGTTCCGCGGCGTGCTTCAAGTTCTCCAGCGCCTGGTCGAACTTGCCCGAGCGCCGCTGGATCTCCGCCATGCGCAAAAGGGCCTGGACATCGCGCGGGTCGGCTTCGGCAAGGTTGCGATACTGCTCCAGGGCGGCTTCGGACTGCCCGTCGCTGTAGAGGTTTTGCGCCAGGCCGCGCAGCGAGTCCAGGTTGTCGCGGTCCAGCTCCACGGCGCGCTGGTAGGCGCGGATGGCGTTCTTGTGGTCGCCTTCGCGCTCATAGGTAAAGCCCATGGCGGAATAAAGCTTGGCGCTGCGCGCGGCCTCGGGCACGCCTTCCAGAGTGCGGATGGCGCGCTGCATGTCGCCTTCCTCGCTGTAGAGGTAGGCCAGGTTGGTGACGGCATCTTCCGAGCCGGGCTCGAGCTCCAGCGCCTTCTGGAAGGCGGACTCCGCCTTGAGCAGCTCCTTGCCCAGCATGTAGAGACGGCCCAACAGCAGGTGATTGTCCGCGTCGCGCGGCTCCAGGCGCACGACGGCCTCCAGTTGTTCGGTGGCCAGGCGCAATACCTCCTGCGACTGCACGCCCGACTGCAGGTCGCCCAGCGAACGCAGATAGATGCGGCTGAGCAGCTTGTGCGCTTCCAGATTGTCGGGGTCGCGCTTGAGGATTTCCTGCGCTTCCAGCACCGCGTCGCGAATGCGCCCGGTGCGCGCGTACAGCCCCGCCAGTTCCGCGTTCAGAAACTCCGAGCCCGGATCGTATTCCAGGGCCAGCTTGAACTCTTCGATGGCCTTGTTGATGAACTCCGAGCGGCCATAGACGGTGACCAGCTCTTCGTAGATATGCGCCATTCCATAGTGGTAGTAGGCGGCAGCGCGGTCCGGCGCGCGGGCCGGCTGGGGCGCGGCGGCAGCCGGCGCCGATGCTTCTCCGGCATGGCGCTCCGGCAGGTCTTGCGACCAGGCAGGCCAGAGGGCAGTGGCAAAGAAAAGGGCAACAGCTTGCAGTTTCATGCAGATCCTTCGCATTCCCAGGGAGCGCAAGCCAACGGGACCATGAGCAGATGTTGTGCCATCAACCATCTCGTATTGTACGACGGACGGAGCCATCGCCGCGCCGCAAATCCGTCCGCAGCTTGCGGCGCGAAGCTCATCCCGACCCCGTGCCCTCAGGCCCTACCGACGAACCATCGTCATTGACGGCCTCCTCCTGGTCCTTGCCCGCCATGCAGATAGGTGCTTGCTGGTGGCTGGTTTTAGGGGGTGTTCGGACGTTATTGGACCCAAGTTGGACCCCAGTTCATTCGCAGTGATCTGAATGTTCGGTACGACCAGTCGTGAGGCCGGAAAATCCCCGGTCGACGTATTTGACTCCAGGAACACCTTTCAAAAGCGCCGTGCGTTTGCGGTGGGCGCAGGAACTCTTCAATCGCCATAACAAATGCTTCCGGCTCCTCCAGCATCGGAAAGTGCCCACTGCGCTCAAAGACGACAAAACTTCGACCCCGGGATCGCCTGATGCAACGTCCACGCTGTGCGCGGCGGTATGCCCGCGTCAAACCTGCCGGTTGTGACCAGCACCGGCATGGTCAAATCCTTCAACTCCGCCGTAGGATCGTGCGCCGCCGCCTCCTTCTCCAGCACTTCCAGGCGCGAGTTGTACTCGACGTGACCCATCGCCCCGATGATCCGGTCGCGGATCTCTGGAGAATAGAAAGACATCGCCGTGGTCAGGCG
>CAYRII010000278.1:0-3548 GCA_964424245.1 uncultured Terriglobales bacterium
GTGGTGCTTTTCCACGCCTCGTGGTCCACCTGGAGTTGAATCCCTTGTTTGGCGATTGCTGGCATACCGTTCGGCCGCAGGAGCTGTAAACGAGGCAATGATACAGCCTGAAACGAGGACTGTCCATCGTCTGTGGTTTTTTGCGACCCAAGCCCACGGTCGGAAGTGCGCTGCGGTTGGTGGGTTCGAAATGGGAACCGCCCGGCGGGGTGCCGAGCGGAGGGGTTCGGATTTCGTTGCGGTTGGAGATCGCGACGGAGGGTGGGGGAGAGGGTGAGGGGAATTGGCTAATGCCTACCACTAGCCGTTTGACAGGTTTAGTTTCTCGAACAGAATAGCGTTTCGCTTTTTCGCATCTTGCTGCTGGTTCCGATGAAGGTGGTCAGTGATTCCGATTTGATCCCGGACGCTCGTTCCGACGCCATGCTGGTCATGATCGGAGCGAAGCGACGCTGGCGCTCTTATGGTGCTTGAAGTGACCGGGATCGGTCAACTGGAATGCGTTTTTAGTTTCATCTTTTCTTCCTCCCTTCCTTGAGGATAAGACCCGCCGTCGGCGCGGTGGAAATGTGTCCCGACTTGTCGGGACAAGCCCGGTGGAAAGAGGGGGAAACTCGCTTTGGCTCTTTGAGTTTTCCACGCTTTCCACGGGGCGTCATTTCCACCGCGCTTTTCATCTCGTCGTCCACGGAGCGAAGCGACGCGCATTACTGCTCCTTGCCGCGCTTTTTGCGCATCGATTCACCCCGCATCTCGATGCGGTGGGCGTTGTGGACCAGCCGGTCGAGAATGCTGTCGGCCAAGGTCGGATCCCCGATCTGCTCGTGCCACTTGGCCACGGGCAGTTGGCTGGTCAAAATCATCGACCGCATCTGACAGCGGTCCTCACAAATTTCCAGGAAGTCACGGCGCTCGGCGTCGGCCAGCGGCGCCATGGCCCAGTCGTCGACCACCAGCACATCCAGACGGGCCAAGCGGGCGAGCAGATTCCGTAGACTGCCATCGGCGCGGGCCAACGCCAGGTCGCGAAACAGTTGGCTGGCCCGCGTGTAGAGAGCTGTGAAGCCATCCCGGCAGGCTTTCTCCGCCAGGGCGCAGGCCAGGAAGCTCTTCCCGATCCCGGTTGGCCCGATCAGAAAAAGGTTCTGATGCTCACGGACCCAGCCCGAGTCCTGGGTGAGCGAGCGCACCAGCGTGCGGTTCAGGCCGCGCGGAGAGCGGAAGTCAATGTCCTCCACCGAGGCGCGATGCCGCAATTTGGCCTTGGCCAGCCGGCGCTCCAGGGCCCGGTTCTGCCTCCAGCTCCACTGCTGATCGACCAGCAGCGCGAAGCGCTCCTCGAAGCTCAGCTCCGTGATCCCGCTCTGCTCGGACTGGGAGCGAAAGGCCTCGGCCATGCCGTGCAAGCGCAAGGCGTGCAGCTTCTCGAGGGTCTGCTGATTCAACATATGTTCTCCTGGGATGACGTGACTTCGCCATCGGCATCCCGCGCGGCGGACTCGAAGTAGGAAGCGCCGCGAAGGTTCGAGTGCTCCAGCGGCGGTCGGGTCGCCGGCGTCCGCCCCTCGGCGGATTGGCGGTCGAGCCCGCGTTCCAGAATCGACTTCACACTCCGGTAGGAACAGGCTCCGGTGGAGACGGCTCGTGCCGCGGCCGCTTCCAGCCGCTCGGTCGAATAGCGCTGGCCCAGCCGAAGAATCCCCAGGCAGGACCGGTAGCCCATCTCCGGGTGGGGCTTACTTTCCAGAATGGCGGCGAACAACTGCGCCGTGGCCGGTCCCACCGACTGCGCCCAGTGGAGCAAGCGCGAGGGCGGCCAAGCCAGGTGCTGCTGGTGGCTCTTCGGACGATGCGCGGGAACCGTCGTGGCTTGATAGGGCTGGCGGCCGCGCAGGTGGGAAGCCACCCGCTCGCCTCGGTGGAAGATCTCCACCGTGGTCAGCGTCGCCCGGATCTCGACCACCTGCCCGGTCAGCGGGTAGGGCACGCTGTAGTAGTGGCACTCGAACTCCACGTGATAGTCGATGTTAACGCGCGCCGTCGCCCAGGAGTGGAACTCGTAGCGCTCCCGAGGCAGCGGTCCGAGCGCCAGCCGGTCCAGCTCCTGGAACAAGCTGGCCCGACAGCCGGGGCGCTTGCGAAACGGCCGCTGGTTGAGCTTGTCGACCAGTTCCCGGATGGCCTTGTTGAGTTCCGCGAGACTGAAGAACTTCCGATGCCGCAGGGCCGCCACGATCCAGCGCTCGACCACCAGCACGCCGTTTTCCACCTTGGCTTTGTCGCGGGGCTTATAGGGCCGCGTGGGCAGCACGCCCACGCCGTAGTGCATGGCCAGTTCGTGATAGGTGCGGTTCAGATCCGGTTCGTAGCGGCAAGCGCGGTTCACGCCGGTACGGGTATTATCCGGGATGACCAGTTTGGGGACGCCGCCCAGGAACTCGAAGGCGCGGATGTGGGAGCCGATCCAGTGCTCCAGCTCCTGGCTCGCGGTGGCCTCGGCGTAAGTGTAGTTGCTGGCCCCCAGGACGGCGACGAAGATCGAGGCTTCACGGACCGGCCCGCCCCGCGGATCATGGACGGGAATCGTCGCCCCGGCGTAATCGACGAAGAGCTTCTCGCCGGCCTGATGCTCCTGCCGCAGCACCACGTCCAGTTGCTGCCGCCACTGTTGGTAGAGCTCGCAGAACCGGCTGTAGCCGTAGCCGTCGGGATGGGCCTCGCGATACTCCTCCCAGGCCAACTGCAGCGTCAGGTAAGGATGCCGTTGGAGCTCTTCATGGAGACGCGCAAAATCCGGGGTGGGCTTGCGGTTTTCGTAGACGCGCCGCGGAGCTGGTCCGAACAGCGCCGCTTCCAGTTGGCGATCATCCCAGCCTTCGGGTAGCGGCCAACTGACGCCCGCCGCCTGCGCGCGCTTCAGATACTCATAAACCGTGCCGTGTCCGATCGAGCAACTGCGGGCAATCTGCCGCTGCCCCAGTCCTAATTCGAACCTTAAACGGAGAACTTCTTTCAGCTTTCGCATGGACAACCTTTTCGTTGGCAATGTGGGTCCCTCCTGCTTTCAGTGGAACCCAGATTGCCGCGATGTTGTCCAGCGTCCTTCGCCCTGTGGAAAACGTTCCGAAATGATCCCGGTCAGGGTTCCGACCAGCGGCCCAAAGTGACCGGCTTGAAATCGGAATCAGTGACCGGCTTCATCCCGGAATCGTGCCCGGCTTCATTTCGGAATGCTGACCGGGATGATTTCGGAATCCTGCCCGCCTTGCCCCGGAATAAGCAAAAAGGAAGTCGGTAAGGCCGCACTCGACCTGAGACGGTCTGTCGTTGCAGGAGAGTTGTTATTGCCCCTCTTGCCAGCAACTCCCCTTGTGCGCGTTGACCCCGAGGTGAGGCGTTACGTTTCCGGCTTAAAGTCCGTACGCTTGGTAAATGTCCCCATTAAGTTCTCAGGTACTCTCATAGAAGCTCGAATCGTCATGCCCCACTTCCTGTTCGCGCGGGATTTCACGTTAGTTGACGTTTGCGCACTCCAGGACCTCGACTTT
>CAYRII010000279.1:0-3546 GCA_964424245.1 uncultured Terriglobales bacterium
TGCCGGAATCCCCGTGGGTACGCTGGCCATCGGCAAGGCCGGCGCCGCCAACTCTGCCCTGCTCGCCGTGGCTATCCTGGCCAATTCGCGGCCCGAACTGCGCCGAAAACTCGCCCGCTTCCGAGCCGCGCAAACCCGCAAGGTGCTGGCCGAAAAGCTGCCTTGAACTGCACGCGCGAGGATTCCCTTCCCCAGCGGCGCTGCCCGAATTCATCCTGACAAGAACAAGGCCGGCTGGAAGCCGGCTACAGTGGTATCGCCGCTTTTCGTTTTTCGCTTTTCGAGACTACAGTGCTTCAAACTCGCAACGGCCATCTTGAAGGCGGGCGAAATACAATTCGACGCGGAGACCGCCGAAGCGCTGGAGGAAGCTCGCGCGAACCTTGCGGAGGTCATTCACCACCTGCGCGCGCAGCCCTTCGGGATGGCGGACGAAGCCCGTCTCCACGTACCAGCGGCAGTCGTCATGCGCCAGCAGGATGACGCGTTCCGGCCGAGTGAGATTGACCATAAACTTCATCCAGCGCCAGCCTGCCCAGGAAAACTTGGGAAGGTAGTCGAGCAGAGTGAGGAAATGTGCACCGCCGGGAACGGCAATCAGCGCGTAGCGAGGAAGCTTCAACTCATTGCGAAGGAAATCCTGGAAGTGAGTCTGGTAGCGCGGGTCGCTGCAGTGTATGGCCAGGATTCCGGGTTCGTCCTGCGGCAGAGGGCGAAGGGGCGGGTCGGCGGGCGCCATCATCGCTCACACCGGGCGCTCACAACCGCGCGAGGCGCTTTTCGAACTCGGAGACGCGCGGCGGCTTGCTTCCACGCGCCGGTTCGAGGCGGAAGCCTTCCTGACGCAGGCGGCGCGCCTGGGCCACAGGCCCGCCGGGAAATTTTTCGTTCAGGCTGCCGTCGTCGCGCAGCACTCTCCAGTACGGCGTGATGTTTTTCTTCCCCGCGCGGCGGTCCTCCTCGGCCGCTTCCGAAACGATGCGGACGAATATGCCGGTGGTGAGCGGACAGGTGCAGCCTGCGCGGTATTTGCGGGCCAGGCGTTCTCGAAGCTGCCCCTGCGTGACCACGCGTCCCTTCTTCACCCGGCGAATCAGCGCGTCCACGTCGAGCGGGTGGGCGATGGCCATCGTGCTGCTACTGAACCGCTTCCGCCACTTCGGCGGCACGCGCACGATTTTCGGCAGCTTGACGCTGGGCGTTTCCAGCTTCACGCGCCAGGGCGTACGCGAGCGGAAAGCTGGTGTCGTCCTCCTACCTCCAACCCCGGATTCGGAAGTGTTATGCCGTGCCATGTTGATTCTCCAACTTTGCCAGTACAGTTACGACTTGGCCGACTCCGTTTTTTTCGCCGGCGTCGCCGGTGCGGGAGGAACGGGCGTTTCAGCCGGCGCGCCATTGGTCTGCCGCTTGACGCCCAACTGTTCCATCACGCCCGGAAGATTCAAGCCGAGGGCCTCGAGCTGCTGCAACAGATTGAAGACCACGGCCGGACCGGTGCGCGCCAGCCGGCCCAGTCCTCCGCCACTATCGCCACCCGAGCCGCTGCCCTGATCAATCACCACCACCTTGTCTATGTTTCCGAGCGGAGCCGCCACCGCGCCGAAGATGCCCGTGGACGCCTCCAGGATGCTGGGCAGCTTTTCCAGCACGGTCTGCAGTTTGGCCGCGTCATTGAACTGTTTCCAGGCATCCGCCTTGCGGAGAATGGCAGTAGCCTCGGCGACACCCTGCGCTTCGATGGCCTTGGCCTGAGCCAGGCCGATGGCCTCGATCTTGGTGGCTTCGGCGCGGCCTTCCGCTTCGATAGCGGCGGCGCGCCCCGCGCCCTCCTTGTGGAGCTTTTCCTGTTCCGCTTCGGCCAGGGAAATCAGCGCCGCGCGCTTGCCTTCGGCGGAGAGGATAGCGGCCTGCTTCTCCGCTTCTGCGCGCACAATGGCAGCCAGGCGGTCGGCCTCGGCCGGCTTGATGACGGTGGCCTCAAGCTCCTTCTGCTTGCGCGCCACTTCCTGTTCCTGGACTGCAATCATCTCCTGCGTGCGCCTCCGCTCCACCTTCACTTCTTCGGCGACCACCGATTGCCGCGCCGTGGCTTCGGCCAGCGGCCCGGCCTGGCCGGCGCGGGCCATTTCCGCTTCCACTTCGGCCCGGTACTGCGCCTGCCGCACGGAAAAATCGCGGTTGGCCTGCGCAATTTCCGCTTCGGCGCCGTACTTGGCGCGTTCCCCATCCTGGAGTGCCAGGGACGACTTGATCTTCGAGTCGCGCTGGGCTTCGGCTTCTCCGATGGTGGCATCGCGCTTCACTTCTGCGGTGCGGCGCTTGCCCAGCGCGTCGAGGTAGCCTTCCTCGTCGCTGATTTCCTGGATGGTCAGGACATCCACACCGATGCCCATTTTTTCCAGGTCCACCGCGGCCTCGGAGGTCAGCTTCTGCGCGAAACTCTGCCGGTCGTTGTTGATCTCTTCGACGGTCAGCGTGCCCAGGATCGAGCGCAGGTGGCCTTCCAGCGTCTGGAAAATGACCTTCTGGATGTGCTCGTGCGTCATTCCCAGGAAGCGCTCGGCGGCGGCCTGCAACGAGGCGTCGTCGCTGCGGATTTTCACGTTGGCCACGGCCTTTACGAAAACCGGCACGCCTTTCAGGGTGTAGGCGCGTCGGATCTCCAGCGGAATGGTCATCACGGTCAGCGAGAGGTACTCCACCTTCTCGAGCAGCGGAATCCGCAGCGCCGCGCCTCCCTTCACCATCCGGTAGCCCACCACGCGCCCGTCGGGCAGCCGGCGTTTCCTGCCGCTGAGCACGGCCACAGCGTTTGGCGAGACCTTGATGTAGTTCCGCGCAAAGATCCAAGCGGCGATAAACAGCGCCAGAATGACAAACAGAAAGACCACCGGCAGCAGCAGGTTGGTCAGTTCAGCCAGCATAGGAATGCCTCCTGCGAATCCCTACTTGGGGCTCACGATGACAATTTCGCCCAGGACTTCTTCGATGCGGACGGTCACATTCTCGGCGATGGCCTGGTTGTCTTTCGCGCGAGCAATTTTGTCGAGGATCTCCTCGCCCAGCCGGCAGCGCACTTGTCCGAGGCCGCCGGCAGGGATGGCCACCACCACGCGAGCCATCTGCCCGGCCAGATCCGCCGACTTTACATCGGTGGAAGCCTGCGAGCCGTAAAGGAAACGCGCAAAAGCGTAGATGGCAAAGGCGAAGACAAACCCGCTGGCCATTCCGACTCCCGACGACGCCAGGGTGGAGAGGCCATATTGCGAGGCCACGGCGCCGAAGCCGCCGAACGCAGTGACGAACACGCTCATCACCCGCACGCTGAAAAAGCCCGGGCCTCCGTGGTCGCCATCGAAGCCGCCGTCACCGTCGTGGTCGAAGATCTCTCCGAAGAGTAGGGAGACCAGAAGGAACAGGAAGCCGAATCCGGCAATCGACAGGAAGACGGTGAAGGTCGAGAATTGTGAAATCCAGTCCCACATCGGGCGGGCCTCGCAAGCGGCCCAAATCTAGGCGAGGCTACCGCAAAAGTCAATTCGA
>CAYRII010000280.1:0-3525 GCA_964424245.1 uncultured Terriglobales bacterium
AGGAAGGCAGAACTCCCCCGCCGCCTGCAGCAACCAGTTGGTTGGACGAAACTAGTGCGCGAAACTTTCTCGCAGCCTGGCTCCTAGTTTTTTTTCTTTTTCTTCTTCGGGGGTTTGCGCTCTGTCATGCCATCCTTCTTTCATGCTTTCATGCTCGAAATCCAAGCGATGGGCGAACCATCACTCGTGAGCCCGAGGGCTCCCACTAGACCGCGCTGTATATACGAGTGTGCACGAACAAAGTCAAGTTTTTCGCATCGGTGAAGGCGAGGCGTTAGGACCGGGCGCGAAGTCTGCGAATGAGCCTCCTGCGGATTTCTCTGTGATGATGCAGGTCAATCAGGAGCGGCCTGCGGTCTGACTGCAGCGCTGCTAGGGCGCAATTTCCCGAGCCGGAAAAGACGTGCGCTACCGCCTCCCCGGGCCGGGTGTAGCGCTCCAGCAAGGTGCGATACAACTTGACCGGCAGAGCCCACCAGAGGAAATTCTTGACGTCCACGTAGTGGGTCCGAAAGCGGAGTGACCGGATGCACTGCAGCGTCCAGCGGCTACGCACGACCCGCTTTTGCAGGATGTGAAACCGAATGAGGCGAACACCCCTGGTGCTGCTCCGCGGCGGCCGGCTCGAGATGAGCGCAACGAATCGCCAGGGTTGGACGATGCGCCCAGCCTCCGCCAGATACCTGGAAAGGCCCGCGCCATAGTGCTCGGGATTGGCGGTGCAAAAGTCTCCGCGGCGATAGCATTTCTCGCCTAGGTAAGGCGGGGTGGCGACGACAAAGCTGACGCACTCTTGCCGCAATGGAAGCTGGCCGGCATCCGCCTTCAGCAACCAGAGGTCACTCGTGGAAGGCTTGCGGATTCTTGCGACAGAAAACATTCCTCTCACCCTCGGAATTCAGGAGCGACGACTGCAATCCATCTTCGGCTGGCGTGAATGACCCAGCGATTAGTCCGGCAAATTCATGCGGCGTAGCAGGTCCTTGAAGCGAGGTTCGGAGCGAAGGGGGTCGAGGGCCTGTTCCACCTTGAGAAACACCAGCCATTTGTCGCGCTTCCCTGCGAATGCCTTTTCCAGGTTTTCCAGGGCCTTGTTGGTTTCTCCGAGTCCCACATAGACGATTGCGATCAAGTAAAAAGAAGTCGGTTGCTGGCCAGTTGGCTTTTCCAGTTCGCGAAGGATCTTCCTTGCCTCCGCGGCATTGCCCGCCCTGGCATGGGCATAGGCGAGCCAGGCACGATGGGCTTCGTCACCTCGCGAAAGAGTGAATGCCCTCTGAAACGCCTGTATGGCATCCGGGTAGGCGTTCTTTTCCAGATAGAGAAAGCCCAGCAGGTCATAGGCGGAAACAAAATCGGAGTCCAGTTCGAGAGTTTTCCTGCAGTACTTCAAGGCTTCGTCATAGCGACGCGCCCAAGAATAGGAGTATCCAACATCCAAAACGATGCGAGGGGAAAGAGGCGCAAGCTCCATGGCCTTTTCCGCCTCCTCGATGGCCTGTTGATGCCGCCCCAGGGTTGACAGGAGACCGCCGTACCATTGGTGGGCGGTGGCGTAGTTCGGGTTCAACTGGATCGCCCGCAGATAACCTTTTTCGGCATCCAGCCAATTCCATTCGTAATTCTCGAGGGCGGCCAGAGCCGTGTGGGCCTCGGCCAGGCTTTCATCCAGCTCCAGGGCCTTGCTCGCGGCTGCCTTGGCCTTGGGATAGGCTTCCTGCGGAGGCAGGAGACCGTAATCTCCCATCAAGGCAAAGGTGTCAGCCAGGCCGGCATAGGCTTCGGCATAGCCCGGGTCTTTTTGAATCGCCTGCTGGAAGAATTCCTGCGCCTTGCGAAATCCGTCCGGCGTTCGCATGTTCCAGTAGAAGCGGCCCTCCAGATAGAGTTGATAGGCCTCTACATCGACCGACCGTCCCCCGGCGCGGCTGGAATTTCCCTGCGGAGTGAGCCGCGCCTGAACCTGCGTGGCGATCGCTGTCGCCACCTTCTGCTGCAGCGTCAAGATATCGGCGAAATCTCCCTCGTAGCTCTGTCCCCAGAGATTCTCATCCGTCCCCGCGTCGGTCAGCTGGACTGTGATGCGCACGCGGCCGCCGGAGCGCAGCACCGAGCCTTGCACCACGGTCCCCACACGCAATTCGCGCGCGATGTCCGGCACCGTCTTGCTGGTTCTCTTGAAGTGCATCACGGACGTACGCGAGATGACCTTCAAGTCTCCGATGCGGCTGAGATCTGTGATCAGCTGATCCGTCATGCCATCGGCGAAGTATTCCTGCTCGGCGTCGTCGGAAAGGTTGACCAGCGGAAGCACGGCCAACGACTCGATGCGCGGCAATCTCTTTGCAGGGAACAATCTTTCCCGCCAGTTGCCAATGTTCAAGCCCAAAACCACAACGATCAGTCCCAGGACCGCGCTTCCCATCAAGACGGCTCGTCGCCGAACGGGCCGCACCGGTGGCAGCGGGTGCGTGGCGGAGGAGGTTCTGTCCCGGTAGAGCCGACCCAGGTCCACAGCCAGTTCCTTGGCCGCCTGGTACCGGTTCTCCGGTTCTTTTTCCAGGCACTTCAGGATGATGCCCTCCAGTCCCGGCGAAATCCTGCGATTGAAATGACTGGGCGGTTGTGGCGCCTCCTGCAGGATTTGCGCGACCAGACGCGGAGTGGTGGTCTCTGGGAACGCATGCCTTGCCGTAGCCATTTCGTAAAGCACGACCCCCGCCGCCCAGATGTCCCCGCGCACGTCCCCCGTCTGCCCTTGCAACTGCTCCGGAGACGTATAGGGCAGCGTGCCTAACGGTTCGTCGGCGAAACTCTCGGTTTCGACATCCCCGCCAGGCCCAAAGACGAGCTTGGCGAGGCCGAAATCAAGGATCTTCAATCGCTTGTCGGGCGTTACCCGGAGGTTCCCGGGTTTGAGGTCACGATGAATCACACCCTGCGAATGGGCCGCCGCCAGGCCGTCCGCCAGTTGTTTTCCCAGGTCTATGACTTCCTTCTCCGGCAGCGGCCCGGAATTCAACTTGCGGCTCACGGTCACGCCGGCAACGTACTCCATCACCAGGAAATCCAACCCGTCCTGGGTGTCGAAGTCGAAGATAGTGGCGATGTTGGCGTGGTTCAGCTTGGAGAGGGCCCGGGCTTCTTTGCGGAAACGCTTGCGGGCAGCTTCATCACGAAATGTGCCGGGCGGCAGGACCTTGATGGCAACATCCCGGCCGAGGTGCTCATCCCGGGCACGGTAAACTTCGCCCATTCCCCCCGCGTCGATCTGATCGATGACGCGGTAGTGACTCAACGTGCGGCCCAGGATGCGATCCTCGCCTGTGCCCTGTCTGTCCACGGAGTGCGGCTCCCGCGGCGTAGTCTAGCAGAGTTCATGCCTCGGGCCCGAAAACGCCCGGGGAGCGGATGAAGGCAAGTGACCGACTCCGATGCGCGCTGGGAGAAGGGTTCTGCGAACGGCTAGCCAGGTTGAAAGGCGGGAAGAACCGGCAAAAATTAAAAGGGCTGCGACATTGGTTA
>CAYRII010000281.1:0-3515 GCA_964424245.1 uncultured Terriglobales bacterium
CAGAGCGTGACGCTCACCAACACCGGCAGCGCCACGCTTCAAATCACCAGCGTGAGCTCGTCGAGTGCGCGCTTTACGGCTTCGATCCAAGGTGCGGCATTGCCGCGCAGCCTCAACCCCGGCGCTACGGCTACGTTGAACATCACGTTTACCCCGAACGCCGTGGCCAGCTTCAACGGCACGATCACTGTGTCGAGCACTGGTTCCACGAACCCGTCGCTGGGGATCAGCGTCTCCGGCAACGGTATCGCCGCGCCCATCGGCCACCTGGCGGCCACGCCCTCCAGCCACAACTTCGGCAACGTGATTGTGGGCACTACAGCCGGCGTCACCGTGCAGCTCTCCAACACCGGCAACGCCAGCCTGACGATTTCCAGCGCCACCCCCAGCGGCTCGGGCATCGGCTTCACCGGCCTCAGCCTGCCGCTCACAATTTCGGCGGGAAGTTCCAGCAGTTTCACGGCGCAGTTTGCGCCCACCTCGGCCGGGGGAGTTTCCGGCAACATCACACTGGGGAGCAACGCCGATAATCCGTCGCTGGTGATTTCGCTCTCCGGCACGGGGGTGGCGCAAGTGCGCACGCTCGACGCCAGCCCGGCCAGCATCAACTTCGGCGACGTGCAGGTGAACAACTCCAGCTCCGCGAACATCACACTGACGAACACCGGCAACGTGACGCTGAATATTTCCTCGGTGGCCGTCTCCGGCACAGGGTTCAGCATCACGGCCGGGCCTGCGGCGCCGTTCTCGCTCGGCGCCGGGCTGAACGTGCAGTTCACGGTGCAATTCGCGCCGACCTCGACAGGTGCGGCTTCCGGAAACTTCACGGTCACCAGCGACGCCACCATCACCACGAACACCGTCAGCCTCTCGGGCAACGGCTCCTCGGCCGCCGCTGGCCAGCTCAGCCTCTCGCCGGTCAGCGTGGACTTCGGCGGCGTGGCTGTGGGCGGATCAGTGGATCAGAGCGTCACCATCACAAATACAGGCAATGCTTCCGTCACCATCTCGCAGATCAACAGCAATAACGGGGCGTTCACCTTCACCGGGGTCACGCTTCCGCTGGTCATCCCCGCCGGGCAGCAGGCCTTCTTCAATCTCCGGTTTACGGCTCCCTCGGTGGGCACCACCTCGGGTACGATTTCGTTCACCAGCGACGCTTCCAACTCGCCGACCATCGCCGTCAGCGGCACCGGTGTGCAGGGCGTCGTGGTGGAGTGGGATGCCAGCACCTCTCCCGATGTCATGGGCTACAACGTCTACCGCGCGGAGACTTCCGGCGGGCCGTACGCGAAGGTCACCGGCTCCCTGGTGACCGGGACCACCTTCCAGGATTCCACCGTGCAGAACGGAAAGACCTATTTCTACGTGGCGCGCGCCGTGGATTCCGACGGCATCGAGAGCGTGAACTCGAACGAAGTCAGCAAAGTGATCCCGCCATAGACTGTTTCGGCTGTGGAAATCTCTTTCTAATCTGTGGTCATTTCCCGGCTTCAGGAATCAGTGCAGGGGAGTAGAATGTGCGCGCGCCGGCTGGGGTGTCTCCGCAGCAGCCGGAATTCAGCGCCATCGCGGAGGAGATTTGATTGCACACCGCCCAGCCTGCTAGCAGGTAGATGAGAAGAAAAAATTCTCGCGGCAAGTTTTTGTTCGTGGTATGGCTGCTGGCGCAAGCCGGATGCGGCGGGGGAGAGTCTCCCCGCCAGGCTGCGGCAAATATTCCGGCGACGAATCCTCCCCCCAACGCGGTCACGCCTCCCGTCTCTGGTCATTTGACTGCCAGTCCCCTGAGTCTCAACTTCGGAGAGGTGCTTACCGGCCATTCGGCCGCGCTCACTGTGCGCCTAAGGAATTCGGGCGCCGCGTCGCTGACGGTTTCAAGCATCGTGGTCGCCGGGGCGGGCTACTCGACGCAGGGAATCTCCGCCGGCCAGGTGCTGGCCAGGGATGCGTTCCACGATTTCACCGTGATATTTGCTCCGCCATCGGGCGGGAATTTTCCGGGCACGGTGACCATTACGAGCGATGCAGATAATCCCACACTCGCGATTGCGCTGGCCGGGACGGGGCTGGAGCAAATCCGCCGGCTCAGCGCAAACCCCGCCAGCATCCATTTCGGCGAGGTGCAGTTGAGCAGCACGAGCTCAGCTGCGATTCAACTCACCAATACCGGCAATGTACCGCTCCAGATTTCCGGCCTGCGCGTGACCGGCAGCGGTTTCAGCGTCACCTCGGGCCCCGAGGTGCCCTTTTCGCTGCCTCCGGGGCTGAGTGTCCATTTCATCCTCAGGTTTGCGCCCGTAACCGCGGGCGAGGCCGTGGGTGTGTTGCAGGCCAGCGCGGACGCAACGCTCACCGCTGCCGAAGTTTCGATCGGCGGAATCGGCGTGTCGCCGCCGGCGGGCGAACTCAATGTTTCGCCCGCAGGCCTCAATTTCGGAAACGTTCTTGTCGGCGGCCAGGCGGCGCAGACTATCGGAATCAAGAATACAGGTGCAGCGGTGCTCACGCTGACCGGAATACGCAGCGACAATCCCGCGTTCACCGTGACCAACGTCGCCCTGCCGCTTCTCCTTCCCATTGGCGCGCAGGAATTTTTTGGTCTGCGGTTCAGTCCGCAGTCAGCGGGCAGCTCCACCGCTGCCATTTCCTTCGTCAGCGACGCGGCCAATTCTCCTTCCATCAGCGTGAGCGGAACGGGCATCGAAGGGACACTTCTGCTTTGGGATGCCAGCGCCGCGCCCGGACTGGCGGGCTACAACGTCTACCGGGCGCGGACCGCCGGCGGGCCATACACGAAGCTCACGACAGTTCCCGTCCAGGGCACGAGCTTTCAGGATTGGACCGTGCAGCTCGGCCAGACCTATTTTTACGTCGTTCGTGCCGTGGATTCCGACGGGATTGAAAGCGGAGACTCGAACGAGGTTGTCAAAGTGATTCCGCCGTAGTCAGGCGGTGCGCCAGCTTCCTGTGGGCCTCGAATCTCAAGCCGAATGCTGCCGCTCGGTGAGGTAGTCCGCCAGCGCATCGCTCCAGTGTTTCAAGTCGTCGAGGCCAAGCGCGCGCAGCCGTGCGTTGTCCAGCACCGAATAAGGCGGGCGCCGCGCCGGGGTGCGGAACTCGCTCGAATTCGTGGGCCGCAAATCCGGCTTCAGCCCCGCGAGCTCGAGAATCTTCTGCGCGAATTCGTACCACGAACACCCGCCCTGGCAGGTGATGTGGTAAAGGCCGAAGTGGCGCGTGCGAATGAGCCGCGCAACAGCGCGTGCGAGCTCCGGCGTATGCGTCGGCGTCATCACCTGGTCGTCCACCACGCGGATGGTTTCCCCGGCGGCAGCTTTGCGCAGCATCGTCTCCACGAAGTTGCCGCCCTTTGACTTGCTCCCGCCCACCCGGTAAAGCCCGCAGCTGCGGATGATGAAATGCTCGGGCAGCGTCGCGGCGATGAGGTGCTCACCGGCGAGCTTCGAGGCGGCATACACGCTGAGCGGCTGCGGCCGGTCTTCCTCGGTGTA
>CAYRII010000282.1:0-3507 GCA_964424245.1 uncultured Terriglobales bacterium
AGCGATTCTCTCCCGCCGGGGTAACGCATCGAAAACAAAAAGAGACGGCCCTGGGCCGCCTCCGGAGATGTAAGGGAAATTACTTCTTGGACTTGGGCTTCTTAAAGGAGGTTTCCACCTCGGAGCCGATGGAAGCCAGCATCTGTTTGGCGGCCTCGGCGTAAGTGCCGCTGGGCTCGAGCTCCAGGTATTTATTGAAGGCCACGTCGGTGCCCGGCGGAGCGATCATCTTGTTGTCCTTCACGGTGGCCTTGCCGATCAGGGCTATGCCCTTCCAGTAATAGGCGTCGGCGCGGGTGGGATCGGCAGCGATGGCCTTGTCGAATGCGGCGATGGACTCGTCCATGCGCCCGGCGTTCACCATTACGGCGCCCAGGTTGTAATAGTACTGGCCGGCGTTGGCCACATCGATGGTGGCCGCGGTGGTGTATGCGGTGACCGCCTCTTCCGCCCGGCCCGCCTTGATCAATGCCTGGCCCAGGTTGTTGTAGTACGCGCCCGAAGCCCTGATGGCAATCGCCTTGTTGTAGGCCTCGATCGCCTCCTCGTACTGTTTGGCGCCCAAATAGGCCTCACCCAGGTTGAACCAGAGCAGGTCCTTCGAGGGATCGATCGTGGAAGCCTCCGTCATCAGCGCAATGGCCTCATCCCACCTTCCCGCGTCCATCGCAGTGCGCGTCGCACTCAAGAACTGATTGAGGTTCCGGATCTTCTCGTTTTCCTTCTGGGTTTTTTCGCGCGCCTTCTTTTGCTCCTCGGTCAGCTGCGGAGCAGCCTCCCCTCCGGCCTTGGCGCGCTCCTTGGCCATGTCAAAGTCCAGGGGATTCATGCTGTCAGGACGGGAGAGCAGGACCTGGACGTTGTTGAAAAAATAGAGGGTCTTGTTGGCCTTGTAGTCTTCCTCGTTGGCATAGAGAGAAACCTTGTAAATGCCGCCCTGGATGCCGATGGAGTAGTAGTTGCCGCTCTTGTCGGTCTTGAGCTCGTGTTTACGGCCTGTATCCTGGCTGTGATACACGACGATGGCGCCCACGATGGGTTGGCCCTGCTCATCGGTCACTTTTCCCTTCACGCTGGCAGACTGCGCCCAGGCCGCGGGCACCAGCAGGGCGGCCGTAACCGCCAGCGCCAAGATGCGGAGTGAATTACGGATCATATGAGCCTCCCGGCTATGAATAAACTTCTGACTCCCGCTCAGCGCGCCAAGGCGCCGGACAGGTACTCTACCGGATCGCGGGCCCCGGCGGCCTCAAACGCACGACGGCGCAGCACGCAGCTTTCGCAGGTGCCGCAGGCCAGGTCCTCACGCTGGTAGCAAGACCACGTTAAATCGAAGGGCGCGCCCACTTCAAGGCCCAGGCGCACAATCTCGTGTTTGCGCAGGGCAATCAGAGGCGTCAGCACGCGGATGCGGCCCTGACGGGTGCCGGCTCGCACCAGCTCGTTGAAGGCGCGATAGTACTCGGGACGGCAGTCGGGGTAGCCGGAGCTGTCCGGCTCGACCGCGCCGATATAAACCGATTCCGCGCCCAGGACCTCCGCCCAGCTTACGGCGGCGGCCAGAAGATGGGCGTTGCGGAAGGGAACGTAGGTGACGGGAATGCCCCGGCCGGCGCTCTCGGCGGCTTCCGGCACAGCAATGCTCGTATCGGTTAGGGCGGAGCCCCCGACCGCGGCCAGGGCCTCGTTGGCCAGCAGCAGGCGGTCGCGGATGCCCAGGCGGTCGCAGATGGCCTCAAAGGCACGGCGCTCGCGGGCTTCTGTGCGCTGGCCGTAGCTCACGTGCAGGGCCGCAGCCTCGTGGTCGCGCGCCGCCAGGGCGGCACAGACGCAGGAGTCCATGCCCCCGCTGAGCAGCACCACGGCGCGGCCGCCTCCGGACTCTGAACCTGCTTTCACTTCGTCTACCCGTCCCTTACTTGGATGGTGCGGCAGCCCCCCGGGCTGCCCCTAAACACCCTTGGTCTCCGGCGTCCAGATGAATTTGTGCACTTGCAGGGCCAGGCGCACGGAAAGGCCGTCTTCCAGGATCCACGCTGCCAGCTCCCCCGGGTCCAGCAGGCAATGGGAGGCGTCGCGCGGGCCCGCCGCATCCTTGCGAAACGCCGGCGAAAACAACACCGAGCGCACGCGCGAGGCCAGGCCGTGGCGTCGCGTGAAGTCGCGCGCAAACTCATAGTCCACGCGGTCGCTCAAGACGAACTTTACCTCGTCGCGCGCCGTGAGCGTTTCCAGATTTTCCTCGCGAAACGTGTCGGGCTCGCCGGAGTGCGGGCACTTGACGTCCACCACCTTCACCACGTCTTGGGGAACGTTCTTCAGCGGCCGCTCCCCGCTGGTTTCAAGCAGCACGGTGTAGCCCAGGGCCAGCAGCCGATCCGTAAGCTCCAGCACTTCGCCCTCCTGCAGCATGGGCTCGCCGCCGGTGATTTCGACCAGGCCATCGCTTGCCAGGCGCCGCACCTCGCCCTCAACCTCCGCCAGCGCCATGCGGCGCCCGCCGGTGAAGGTGTACTCGCTGTCGCACCAGTCGCAGCGCAGGTTGCAGCCCGTGAGCCGCACGAACACGCAGGGCAGCCCAGCGAAGCTCGATTCTCCCTGAATGGAACGGTAGATTTCCGTTACTTGCATGGCAGGTGCGGGCGGTTATTCGAAATAAGTCGCCGTCGTGTTGTCCGTCTCCCAGACGGTGACTTCTTTGACGCGCACGCGGCCGTCGGAAGCCACGCTGAGGCGCGCGCCGGCGTGCTCGTAGAAATACCGGGCCAGGTTTTCAGCCGACGGATTCACCGTGTGGAAGGGCTCCAGCTCGTTCATCATCTGGTGGTCCAGCCGGTCGATGATGCCCTTGACGATTTCCTTCAGGTCCTTGAAGTCGAGCAGCAGGCCGGCCTTGTCCAGTTCGCCGCCGCGCAACGTGATGCGCACCCGGTAGTTGTGGCCGTGCGGGTTCTCGCACTTGCCCCTGTAGTTGCGCAGGTAATGGCCCGCGGCAAAACTCTCTTCGACGCTGACTTCAAACATGCGACCTCGATCAGGACGAGCAGGTGGACGGGCCCACGGGGAATCCCCCTCGGAGCTAATTGTACCGCGAGTACTGAGGCCAAGGCGTGGCAGGCGATAAGCAGGCCGTAGCCCGCGAGGGCCAAGGTTTTCCCGGGTTGACGGTTGGCGCGAAAAGGCCTGACCCGGTGCGCTGTCGCGCGCGCCTCAAACTCCCGGCGCTGTCACTTCACGGCGAAGAAGTCCTCCACCTCGGAAAACTCCGTCGCGCGTCGGTACGGCGGCAGGCTCTCCAGAAAAACACGCCCGTAGCGCTGGCGCAGCACGCGGTTGTCCAGAAGCACCAGCAGCCCGCGGTCGTCGAGCGAGCGGATCAGCCGCCCAAAGCCCTGCTTGAGAGTGATCACGGCCGAGGGCACCTGGTAGTCGAAGAAGGCGTTGCCGCCCTCTTCGTCGATGGCGCGAATGCGCCGGCCGCCGGCGTCGAACTCCTTCCCCACGCCG
>CAYRII010000283.1:0-3488 GCA_964424245.1 uncultured Terriglobales bacterium
CCAGCTTCATAGCAATGGTGACAGCGTGCTCCAAGCGCCGCTCGATGCCGGGCTTGACCAGCAACCGATCCACCACGACCTCGATGGTGTGATTGCGCCGCTTGTCCAGGCGGATTTCCTCGTCCAGGCTGCGCAGCTCGCCATCGATGCGCGCCCGGGAGAAGCCGTGCTGCGCCAGCTTTTCCAGCTCCTTGCGAAATTCGCCTTTGCGGCCGCGCACCATGGGCGCCAGAATCATCACCCGATCCTCCGGGCTCAAGCCCATCACGCGCTCCACAATCTGCTCCGCCGACTGGCGCGAGATGCCGCGCCCGCACTGCGGGCAGTGCGGCGTGCCCACGGTGGCAAACAGCAGGCGCAGGTAGTCGTAGATTTCCGTAATGGTGCCCACGGTGGAGCGAGGGCTGCGGCTCGTGGTTTTCTGCTCGATGGAGATGGCGGGGCTGAGGCCGTCGATGGCATCCACGTCCGGCCGTTCCATCTGGTCCAGAAACTGCCGGGCGTAGGCGGAGAGCGTTTCCACGTAGCGCCTCTGGCCCTCGGCATAAATGGTGTCAAAGGCCAGCGACGACTTGCCCGAGCCGCTCAGCCCGGTGATGACCGTCAGAGTGTTGCGGGGAATGGTGACGTCAATGTTCTTGAGGTTGTGCTGGCGTGCCCCGCGGACTGTGATCTCTTGTATGGCCATGCCTGGAAAAGGAAGCCCGGTGCCCCAGAAAGCGCCGCCGACGGCTGCGCGCAACGCTACTCCCGTATCTTATTTGTAAACATCGGGGCCGGTCAACGCGAGTAAAGTAGACGCGGTTGCCGGTGCGCCGGCCATTCTCATTTCTGGACCAGCTATCGTGTCCGAGCACTGTTGCCAGATGTTGCAGGAGGCGGTGGATGGCGAGGCCATCCTACACGCGCCCAAATTCCGCATGGAAGGGCGCATCCTGAACGAGGTGGATTCGGACTACGCCGTGCGTTCCGCGGACGCCCGGCCCAACGTGTATCCTATGAACTTCTGCCCGTTTTGCGGCCGCGCCATCTCGCGCACCGTGTGGAACGCGGAGAAGAAGAAGTGACGCCACGCCGACAAGCGTACCGTGCCGGGAAGGCACACACGGTGTCTAATGCGGAGAAAGATGGAATTGTGAAGCACCCCACGGAGAGTTCGGACCGGAAATGAACACCCTGCTGGCATCGGCGATCGTCTTCCTCAGCATTCTCACTGCTCTAGCCCTGGGCATTCTGTGCGCCTACGCCGCCATGCTCGTTTTCCTGCGCCTGATGCTGCCGCGGCCGCGTCCCGCTGCCCAGCCGCGGCCCCACGTCAAGGGAATGGTAGAGGCCAAAGCCGGCGGGCCTTCCTAGGGACTTCTTTCGATCACCGTGTTCCCCGGGCAGTTGCCGCCCGAGGCCGGATTCACTCCTGTTCGGGATTCTCGGAGCGGTCTTCGCGCTGCTGTTGCTGAAGCTTGAGCCTCTCCTGCAGCTCCTGGAGAAGCTGCTGCGGTGTCTTCACCTGCGGCGGCTGGTCCGCGGGAGCGGCGGGCGGTGTGGTTTCCGCCGGCACTTCGGTCGGGGGCTCGGGCACCACCTCGCCTTCTTGGTTTTCCTCCTCCGGTTCCGGAAGGTGGGCGACGGGCGGAGGAGGCGCGGGCATGGGCGGTGAGGGCGGCGCGCTGCCCCGCTCGGTGAGGATCATGTGCGCCACGCCGGCGGGGTTCTGCGGAGTCCCGAGAAGAATGTAGTTGTAGCGGGAGCCGTTCAGCAGGGCCGCCAGGACGTCGCGCGGTCGCCCCGGCCCCAGCCGCACCGTCACGCGTTCTTCTGCGCCCGGCCTGGGAAATTCCAGCCGCGCACCGGTCTCGGCGCGGACCGCGGCAAGGATTTCACCCAGCGTCGAGTTCTGCGCCACGATGCTGAGCAGCCCGTTGCGGAACTGCACGCGTTGTGACCTGGGGGCTGCCAGGGCAACCTGCCCGCCGCTGGCTGCCGCATCCTGCGGAGTGGGCTTCTGCGCCGCGCCGCGGGCCGGTGAACAGAGTCCCGCCGCCAGAATCAGTGTTGCGCTCCACGCGGGCAGGCTCGATCTCGCTGACATCTTCAACAATTTTCTCCGCCGTCGCTGGCGCAAATTGTACACCGGAAATGCGCGCCCTCTCGTCCCGGCGACTTCGGGCCCCGGCTTGGCATATGATGACGCTCTCCACGGTCCGCGTCCGGGCCGGGTCCGCGATGACTGCACACGCCAGGACGTGGTCGAGCTTGCTCTTGGGCCTGCTGCTGTGCGCACCTCCGCAAGCGGCCCATGCGCAGATCTGCTCCACTCGCGCGGAAATGGGGGAAGCCGAGCATTCCGCCATCCAGGTTGCCGCGGTGCGCCTGTTCAACCTGGTGGCGCGCAACGACGTTGCCGCCCTGCGCCAGGCGGCCATCGCATCCGTCGCTCAGGATTTTGGCGGCATTGAGTCCGCTGTTCAGGCCCACGGAGAAATTCTCTCCGGCAGGCCCCCTGTCCTGAACGAAGCCTTCTTGCTGGAGACCAATGGCACCGACGTTCTGCCTCGTGCCAACTTTTACTGCGGCGTGTACCGCACTCCGGACCTGATGGGGTTCACTTTCGACCAGCTGGCTCCAGGGCGCTACGCGGTGGCGTTGTTCGAGGCGAAAACTTCGCCGGTTCCCTATTTCGTCACGCTGATCCTCAAACAGGAGGCGGTAAAGACCTCGGCAGCAGCTTGGAAAATGGCCGGCCTGTACATCAAGGCCAAGACGCTTCTGGGGCGAGACGGCGCGTGGTATCTGGAAAAAGCCCGCGCCTACGCCGCCCGAGGCCAGAACCACAACGCCTGGTTCTTCTATCTCACGGCGCGCGACCTGCTGGCGCCGGTTCCCTTCCTCGGCACGCCGCTTCTGGATTCGCTGCTGGACGAGCAGCAGGCCCTGCGGACCACGGACCTGCCGACGGATGCCCCGGTGACCTTTTCCGTCGGTGGCAGGAACTACCGCATCACGCAGGTGTTTCCCGTGGCCGCCGAGGACCGCTTCCTGCTGGTTCTTCGTCACGAGGTCCCGGACATCTCTGACCACGCCGCGGTGGACGCGCTCAACCTGGCGCTCGGTCGCGCCTTTTTCGCCCGTTATCCCGAGTACCGTGAGGCTTTTGACGGCGTGGTGGCACGCGCCGTGGAACCTGGCGGGCGCGACTTTGGCTCGCTGCTTCTGGTGAAGGACCTTCGCTAGTTTCGTTTCTTCTTTGCCGGTGGGGGCGGCGGCGCATCGCGGATGGTCGCCACTCCGGCCGCCACCGCGTTTTCAAAGAATTTCTGCACCGCTTCCGGGCTCACCTTGCCGTAGTACCACTCGCCTCCCGCGATGGCCTCGGCGCGCACCGCCTCGTAGACCTCCCACAGGGACCGCTTGCCATCGGCAAAGTTCAGCGCCTCAAAACGCATCAAGACGTGCAAACCGGGAACGGACTTCACGTCTCTCCGCTTTCT
>CAYRII010000284.1:0-3483 GCA_964424245.1 uncultured Terriglobales bacterium
ACCCGCCGTCCGGCAAAGTAAACGAATTCCACCGTGGTGCTGCCGCTGGCATCGCGAGGGCCACCCGTCCTACTTTTTGCTCTTGCGCGAACCTGACCGGAGGCCGGAAAAGACGATGAAGTATAAGGCCGTACAGAGGAGGCCTCCGAGTGTGCTTATGATGCCGCGCGGAATGGAGTGGTCAGATCCGTATCCACTCCAAAAATCAAAGACTGCAAACGCGGCAAAGATGCCAAAGATGCCTAATATGAGGCGTAGTCTCATGGTAATTGCCCACCTGCTGCGCCGTTGAGTCCGAGTGGGCGCGAGCTGCATTGAAGCACGTTAGCCGCTTTCCCTGCCCAGCCGCCATCGGCTACTGCAAGCTCTTGTGAATTGTCATTCCGCGCGCAGCGAAGGAACTTGGGGCTGCCCGCTGCCCTTCTCGCGCCGCTTTCCCTGCCAGCCGCCATCTGCTACTGCAAGCTGTTGTGAATTGTCATTCCGAGCCTAGCGAGGTTGAGCCGCTTTGCGGGCGTCTGAGCCCGCAGGCGAAATCCTGAGCGCAAGCGAAGGAACTTGGGCTGCCCGCTGCCGGCTGCTTGCTCTCCTGTCCTTTCGCGCCGGGCGCACGCTCCCCCATCCCACTTCACACTTCCACCCTCTTCCTGCATACTTCGTAGGTCGCCCATGGCCCGCAGTGCCCAACGCGCCGCTTCTGCCACGCCCGCCGCTCTCGGCTACCGCATGCCTGCGGAGTGGGAGCCGCACGCCGCCACCTGGATTGCTTGGCCGCACAACGTCACCGACTGGCCCGGCAAGTTCTCCGCCATCCCCTGGGTGTACGCCGAAATCGTGCGCAACCTGGCCGAAGTCGAACGCGTCGAGATCCTGATCAGCAGTAAGGCCGCGGAGCGCCGCGCTCGCCGCGTCCTGCGCGATGCCGGCGCCGCTCTCGGCTACGTCCGCTTCCACGTCTGCCCCACCAACCGCGGCTGGACGCGCGACTGCGGTCCCATCTTCCTCACCCGCTCCTCCGGCGCCTCCAGCGACGCCCCGCCCCTGGCCCTCACCAACTGGCGCTTCAGCGCATGGGCCAAGTACCGCGACTGGCAGACAGACGACGCCGTTCCCCAATTCATCGCCAAGTTGCTTGGTGTCCCCGCCTTCCGCCCCGAAATCGACCACGCCGGCCGCAAGCACCACCTCGTCCTCGAAGGCGGCAGCATTGACGTCAACGGGCGCGGCGCCCTGCTCACCACCGAAGAGTGCCTGCTCAGCCCGGTGCAGCAGCGCAATCCCGGGCTCTCCCGCGAGCAGATCGAGCAGGCTCTCGGCGACTATCTAGGCATCCGCAAGGTGCTGTGGCTCGAGAGCGGTATCGTGGGCGACGACACGCACGGCCACGTCGACGACATTGCCCGCTTCGTCGCCCCGCACACCGTCGTGGCCGCCGTCGAGCACGACCCCGCGGAAGATAATTTCGCCCCCCTAGCCGCCAACCTCGCCCGCCTGCGCTCCATGACTGACCAGGACGGCAAACCTTTGCGCGTCGTCGAACTGCCCATGCCCGCGCCCATCGTCTTTCGCAAGCAGCGTCTTCCTGCCAGCTACGCCAACTTCTACGTTGCCAACCGCCTGGTGCTCGTCCCCACCTTCAACGATCCCAACGACCGCCTCGCCCTCAACACCCTCACCGAACTTTTCCCCGGCCGCCGCGTGGTCGGTATCTACTGCGGCGATTTCATCTGGGGACTGGGCGCCATCCACTGCGCCACCCAGCAGCAGCCCCGCGTCTGACTCTTCAGCCTTGCGCTACAATGTGCCTCTCCGTATGGCCGCAAAAAGCAAAACTGTCGCCGACGAACTCTGGATGGAAGAAGCTCTGCGCGAGGGCTTGCGCGCCGAGCTCATGGGCGAAGTCCCCGTGGGCGCCGTCGTCGTGTGCGAAGGCAAGCTGGTGGGCCGCGGCGCCAACCGCAACCTCGCCGATGCCGACCCCTCCTCCCACGCCGAGATCGTCGCCCTGCGCGAAGCGGCGCGCCGCCTCGGCAACCACCGCCTCGGCGACTGTGAGGTGTTTGTTACAATCGAACCCTGCGCCATGTGCGCCGGTGCGCTGGTGCTGGCTCGCGTCAAGCGCCTGGTGTATGGCGCCGACGACCCCAAGGCGGGCGCCGTCCGCTCCGTGCTCCAGGTCTTGAACCACCCCAAACTGAACCATCAGATGAAGGTGAAGTCCGGGGTGCTCGAGGGCCGCTGCTCTGCCGCCTTGCAGGCGTTTTTCCAGAAGCGCCGCCAGGAGCAAAAACCGGAGACCAAGGAAATCAAAGCCGGCTGACGCGCTCCCGGCAAGCGGTCGCGGATAGACAACTCGTTGTCGTGTGGCGCGGAGAGGTGCGTGAGCGGTTGAAACGATCCGCCTCGAAAGCGGACATACCCGGAAGGGTATCGAGAGTTCGAATCTCTCCCTCTCCGCCAGCTTCCTTGCAAGTTCAAGTTTCCGCTGTTCCTGCGATGCCCGCTAGTTCTTCTCGTCCTGGAACTTGATGTGCCAGTGCGATCCGTCGCAGAAGGGCTTGTTCTTCGAGCCGCCGCAGCGGCAAAGTGTGCAGTGTTCGATGGAGGCGCCTTCGGCGCGCGCTTCGCCCATCAGCTCGATGCCGCCGGTCACCTGGTAGGGGCCATCTTTGGAGACCGTGACCATCGGCTTGCGTTCCTGGTCGCGCTGCTCGACGCCATCGATGGAGTAGCTCAAGGCGCCCGAGGGACAGCGGCGCACGGCGGCGATGATCTCCTCCACCGGGGCGCCGTCGGGATCAATCCAGGGCTCGGACTTCAGCTTGAAGACCGACGCCAGCTTGTCCGTGCAGTGCCCGGCGTGGGAGCAGATGCCGCGGTTGTCGTGGATGGTGATTTTCTTGCCCGCGTAGTTTTGGGCTTGGGTGGCGGATTCTTCGCATCCATCGCAGGCCTCCTGAACCACAACAATCTTACGCCACAAAGTATTTGGCATCGGGGTGGTGCACCACCAGGGCGGAGGTGGATTGCTCGGGCTCGAGCTGGAAGCCGGAGGACAGGCGCACGCCGATGGCTTCTTCGGGCTTGAGCAGGGCGAAGATCCCGACCTGGTCCTCGAGGTTGGGGCAGGCGGGGTAGCCGAAGGAATAGCGCGAGCCGCGGTACTTCTGGTGAAAGAGGTCGCGGATGTGGGGCGCATCGTCGCCGCCGATGCCCAGCTCGGCGCGCATGCGCTGGTGCAGCAGTTCGGCCAGCGCCTCGGCGGTTTCGACGCTCAGGCCGTGCAGGTAGAGGTAGCGCGTGTACTCGCCCGCCTCAAACAAGCGGTGGCACTGTTCCGACGCGCGCGCGCCCACGGTGACCACGGACAATCCGATGACGTCCATGCGGCCCGAGTCCGCCGGGGCGAAAAAGTCGGAGATGCATAGGCGGCGGCCGTCTTTCTGCCGCGGGAAGGTGAAGCGCATGATCGCTTCGCGGCCG
>CAYRII010000285.1:0-3479 GCA_964424245.1 uncultured Terriglobales bacterium
CAACCCCAGGGTCGCCACGGCCTGGGCCACGCGCCGCGGTTCGTCCTGGTCGATGGGCCCGGGCCTGCCCTTGGGCACGGCGCAGAACCCGCAGCGGCGCGTGCACACGTTTCCCAGAAGCATGAAGGTGGCGGTGCGATAGTTCCAGCATTCTCCAATGTTGGGACAGCGCGCGGACTCACAAACCGTGTGCAGATCGAGCGACCGCGCCAGCATCTTCAGCTGGTGATAGTTTTCTCCCATGGGGGCAGGCACCTTCAGCCATTGGGGCTTGGGCTGCGGGCGCGCCGGGTGGACTTCGATCTGCACCAGTTGCGTCGCCATGGAGAGGTCCTATTGTAGCGGGTCGTCGGGCCGCCGGGCCATCGCCGGATTACGCGAGCCGGGATCGGGCTCAGAGCGTGTGCAGGTAGGCGATCAAGTCCTCGAGCTGCTGCTCGGCAAGGAAGGGATAGGCGGGCATCTTGGCGCGGCCCACCACAATGGCATCGCGCACGCGCTCATCGTTGGCCGGCGCGCCGCTGACCAGCTGCTTCTTCCGGTACATGCCCTGGAGGCTGGGCCCGTTGCGCGCCGACGAGCTGTAAGCCTCGTGACACGCGAGACATTGCACGTCGTAGATGCGCCTTCCCCGGGCCTGTTGCGGCGTCAGGCCCAGTTCGGCGTCGCTCTTCGGCCCGGACGGCGCGGACTGGCAACTGACCATCACAGCCAGCGCCATGGCAGAGAAAAGCAGGCCCTGAAGCACACGCATTTTCGCCATACGGCCAAAAAAGATATCATGGGTGGGACGCTTCATCCGCAGCGCCGCCGCCCGCTCCCCGGGGCCATTCCGTTATCCAGGAAGACCACGCATGGCAGTGCGACTCAAACGCGCCTATGATCCCGCCGACAAGGCGGACGGAACCCGCATCCTGGTGGACCGCCTATGGCCGCGCGGCGTGAGCCGGCAGGCGGCCAGGATCGACGCCTGGCTGCGGGACCTTGCGCCTTCCGACACCCTGCGCCGTTGGTTTCACGAACGGCCCGCGCGCTGGCCCGGCTTTCGCCGCCGCTACCTGGGGGAACTCTCCTCGCCCACGGCAACCCGGTCACTTGAGGAGCTGCATCGCCTGTGGGAGAAGCGGCCGCGTCTGACGCTGGTTTTTTCCTCGCGCGACCGGGAGCACAACAACGCGGCCGTGCTCAGGGAGTTGCTGGAAGGAATGCGCAAGCCGCCCACGGGCACCGGGCCGGCGACGGTCTCCGCGCGCGGATCGAGCGCCCGCGTGGCGCGGCGTTGAGTCCGGTCGGCAACTAGGGGAATCCCGAACCACGTTTTCCCGCGAAAGCAGCGAGGCTATGGCAAAACCATCCATGAGCGACATCGAGGAGCGGGCGCTTCAGGAGTTCCTGGAAGCGCTTGCGGAAAGCCTCGAGAGCGAGCCGGAGGAGCGCAAGAAGCGCTTGCTCAACAGTTACGCCGAGCTGCTCTATGGCATTCATGGAGGCTCGCGCTGCGTGGTGTGCCGGGCGCACGTGCGCCACGTGCTTCCCGTTCATTCCCTGCGCGACGACGGCACCATCATGGACTACGCCTGCCTGTGCCAGCGCTGCCTGGAAGGCGAGAAAGCGCTCGCCCGGCGTGTGCGCGTGGGGCTGGGCGAAGCCGCCATGGAATTCGAGCGGCCCGCGGATTCTCCCCAAGCATGATTCGCGCCTCTCCGCCTTGGTCCTCACTCAATCAACGGGCGCTACTTGCGCTTGGAACGTGTGCGCTCCTCCACGATCACTTCCACAATGCGGTCGATCACCTGCTCGGCGCGGCTGCGCGAGAGAATGTGGTTATTGGCCAGGATGGCAAAGGCGACGCGTTCACCGGCGGCGGTTTGCGCATAGCCGGAGAGCGCGTTGACGTGGCCCAGCGAGCCGGTCTTGGCGCGCACGCCGGCGCGTGCAAGCGAAAGCTCGAAGCGGTTGGCCAGCGAGCCATCCACACCGGCCACGGGCAGCGTGCTTTCGTACAGAGGAAACCAGTTCTGGCCGGAGACGTAGCGCAGCAAGCGCACCAGCGCCCGCGGCGTCACCAGGTTCTTGCGCGAGAGGCCGGAGCCGTCGTAAATATCGTATTCGCCGGGGGCGATTCCGATGCGAGTCAGGAAAGCCCGCAGCGCTTCCAGCCCCGCTTCCACGGTTCCGGATGTTCCCTTTTCTCGTCCCAGCAGGCGCAGCGTCAGCTCGGCGTGCAGGTTCTGGCTCACCTTGTTGATCACGCGCAAGTCCTCCACCAGGGGTTCGGACTCGTGTCGCGCCAGGACCAGCGGCAGCGGCGCAGCCGCCGGCGCGGGCTGGGAAAACGTTCCCCCGCCGGCCGTGTCCGTCGCTTCTATGCGGAACGTGGTCGGAGCGGCGGGATCGAGGTGCTGCGCGCGCGCCTTGCCGTAGATGGCGATGCCGCGCCGCTCCAGCAGGCGGCGAAAGATGCGCGCGGCAAACTCGGCGGGATCGTCCAGTGCCAGCGCTTCGCTGTAACCGGGATCATCGAGCGCAATCGAGCCCCAGAGCACGATCTGGCTGGCGCCCGGGGCCCGCTGCACGTTGATGTTGCGCGGGCCGCTCCCGCTGGCCGTCGTAATCACGCGGTTGTCGAGTTCGAAGTCGCCGGCAAAGGGATCGAGGCTCACGAAGGCACGCTCGCCCGCGCGGTCCGCCGGCAGCACATTCACGAAGATCACGTTGTCGTTCAGGGTCAGGGCGGAAACTGGCGCGCCCCAGGGACGCGAGAGGTCGTCCTGCGCCCAGCCTTCTCCGTAGCGCTCGAAGGCAAAGTAGGTGTCGTCGGCGATGACGCCTCCCTCGATCACCTTGACGCCCCGCGCGGCCACCTGGTCGGCCAGGTCTTCCAGCACGCGCACCGGCGGCAGCGCGCGCTCGGTGCGCAGATTGTAGGGCAGGGTGCGGCCGGAGAGATTGGGATCGCCGCGGCCCACCAGCAAAACGTCTCCCGCGATGCGGCCGTAGCGATCGGGTGCGCTTGCGGTTTCCACCGTCGTGCGATGGCGGAAGTCCGGGCCGATGAGCTCCAGGGCCGCCGCCGTCACCAGCAGCTTCACATTGGAGGCGGGAACGAAAAGCTGGCCGGCGTTGCGCGCATAGAGCGTGCGGCCGGTATCGAGCGAAACCACCTCGATGCCCCAGTGCCCGCGGGCGATGTCGGGTTCGGCGAGGACGGCTTCGATGCGCTCGGCCAGCGGCTTGACCCGCGGCTTTTTCTTCGCCGCCTGGGCCCAGGGCGCCGCCAGCAGAAGGGCCATTGCGTACAGCAGCAGAGCGCGTTGTGCGCTGACTCGCACCAAGGGCGATGGTAGCACGCGGCCCTGGCGAAGTCGCGCGCTGCATTACAATCGCGCTCATGCAGCGGCCGCGATTTCAGTGGCGCCTCCGCACCTGCGACCTCGAACTGGGCGCGCGCACCCGCGTGATGGGTGTCTTGAACGTGA
>CAYRII010000286.1:0-3468 GCA_964424245.1 uncultured Terriglobales bacterium
CGATCAAACTCGAGCCGTTGCGCCGCAGGCGCACGTGGCGGTTGCGCAGGACTTCAATGCCGTGGGCTTCGAGCGCCGCCGCCACCGCGTCGGCGCCCACGCGGTGGTCGTGGTTGCCGAGCACGGCGTAGCAGCCGTGGCGCGCCCGCAGTCGCCCCAGCGCCTCGGCCACCGGCGCGATGTACTTGCGCGAGCTGGTCACAAAGTCGCCGGTAAGAGCCACTACGTCGGGCTCGAGGCGGTTCGCCAGCTCGACCGCCTTCTCGACCTCTTCCAGGCGCGTATAGAGCCCGTGGTGGATGTCGCTCAACTGCACCAGGCACAGCCCGGCGAAGTCGGCCGGCAGGCGCTCCAGGTGAACAGGCTGGTGGGTGACGTGGAGTTGATGGCGCCGGCGGGTTCGTGGCTCTCGAAAGCGCATCGCGACGCTGCGGAATCAGAATTCTGGCGCGGAAATCCCGGCCACTCTATCACTGCGCCGGGGGCGTGTAAAGGCAAACGAATGGGCTGTCGTTGACTTGCCGGTCAGACCCGCCTAGGATGGCTGCCACGAGGGGTTCCCACCGATGATTGGCCAGACTGTCTCCCACTACCGCATCGTGCAAAAGCTTGGCGGAGGCGGTATGGGTGTGGTTTACGAAGCCGAAGACACCCGCCTGGGTCGCCGCGTGGCACTCAAGTTCCTTCCCCCGGACCTGGCCCGGGATCGGCAGGCGCTGGAGCGCTTCCAGCGCGAAGCCCGCGCTGCCTCGGCCCTGAACCATCCCCACATCTGCACCATCCACGATATCGGCGAGCACGTGAGCCAGCCCTTCATTGCCATGGAGCTGCTGGAAGGCCACACGCTCAAACATCTCATCCGAAGCAAGCCGCTGGACATTGAGCAATTGCTGGAAGTGGGACTGCAGGTCGCCGATGCCCTGGATGCCGCCCACACCAAGGGGATCGTCCACCGCGACATCAAGCCGGCTAACATCTTCCTCACCGAACGCGGGCACGCCAAAGTCCTCGACTTCGGATTGGCCAAGTTAGCCCCCGAGCGCAGACAGGGCGTGCAAGCTGCCGCTACCTCCGCCTCGGCCACGGCACCCACGGCGACCGCGGAAGAACACCTCACCAGCCCGGGCGTGGCCCTGGGGACCGTCGCCTACATGTCCCCCGAACAAGCCCGCGGGGAAGACCTGGACGGGCGGACTGATTTGTTCTCCTTCGGGGTGGTTCTCTACGAGATGGCTACGGCGCGGCCCGCCTTCACCGGCGGCACCACCGCGGTCATCTTCGATGCTATCCTGAATCGCATACCCACCGCCCCCAGCCGGCTCAACCCCGACCTGCCGCCGGAGTTGGAGCGCATCATCCACAAGGCACTGGAGAAAGAACGGGACGTGCGCTATCAGAGCGCCGCCGAGCTGCGCGCCGACCTGAAGCGGCTGAAGCGCGACTCGGGGTCCGCGCGCGTTCCGGCTGCGAGGGCCGCGCCTCCCGAAACCGGCCGGCGACGGTGGCTGCTGGTGACTACCATCCTGACTCTCGGAATCGCGGCCTTGGGGATCGGCGCCATGCTCCTGTTGCGCCTACAGGAGCCGGTGCCTCTGGCCCGGACGGAATACGTCCAACTCACCCATTTCACCGAATCCGCCACCTCGCCGGCGCTCTCGCCTGACGGTCGCATGCTGGCCTTCATCCGCGGCCCGAGCACTTTCGTCGGCCCGGGCCAGGTCTACGTGAAGCTGCTGCCGGACGGCGAACCGGTGCAGTTGACCCGCGACAACTTCACCAAGATGAGCCCCGTATTCTCGCCGGACGGCTCCCGCATTGCCTATACGGTGGTAAATCCCAACTTTGGCTGGGATACCTGGGTGGTCCCGGTGCTGGGCGGCGAGCCGCGCTTGTGGCTGCCGAACGCGTCCGGCCTGACCTGGATCAACCCTCAGCGTCTCTTGTTTTCGGAAATCAAGAAAGGCATCCACATGGCCCTGGTGACAGCTACGGAGAGTCGCGCGGAAGCCCGAGACATTTACCTGCCGCCCCACGAGCGCGGCATGGCCCACCGCTCCTATCTCTCCCCCGACGCCGAATGGGTGCTGTTGGCCGAAATGGACAACGTGGGCTGGCTGCCCTGCCGGGTGGTCCCCTTTGACGGCAGCTCGGTCGGCCAGCCGGTGGGGCCACTCGACGCCAAGTGCACTTCGGCTGCGTGGTCGCCGGATGGGAAGTGGATGTATTTCACTTCTGACGCCGGCGGCAGTTTCCATATCTGGCGCCAGCGCTTTCCTGACGGGAAGCCCGAGCAAGTGACCTTCGGCCCCACCCGGGAAGAGGGGATTGCGATGGCGCCCGACGGCCGTTCGTTCGTCACTTCGGTGGGCACCGCACAGAGCTCGGTGTGGATTCACGATGCCCGCGGGGATCGACAGATTTCCTCCGAAGGCTACGGCTACCTGCCTCCGTATTGGGAAGGAACTCCCTCGGCGTTCTCGTCCGACGGCAAAAGGCTGTACTACCTGGTCGGTCAGAAATCCTCCCGCGCTTTCCGGTCGGGGGAACTGTGGGCCACCGACCTGGAGTCCGCCCGCAGCGAACGGCTGCTGCCCGGCTTTTCGGCAACCAGCTTTCACCTCTCCTCGGACGGCAAGCGGGTAGTCTTCGCGGCCATCGGGGACGACGGGAAGCATCACGTCTGGCTGGCTTCTCTCGACCGCCGCTTCTCGCCGCGACAACTGGCCATCGGTGATGCCCCGGTCTTCAGCCCCTCCGGGGATATCTTTTTCCGGGGCTCGGAAGGGCAGTTCAATTTCCTCTACCGCATGAAAGACGACGGCAGCGAACTCACCAAAGCCGTGCCTGAACCTCTCATCTTCTTCTACGGTCTTTCTCCCGACGGGCGCTGGGCGGTGGCCCAAGTGGCTGTCTCGGAAGAAGACACCTCGGTGGCGGTGCTGGCCTTTCCGGTCAACGGGGGGCCGCCGCTGCGCATTTGTGACGCCTGCGGCGTGCGGTGGTCACCGGATGGAAAACTTCTCTACCTCGAGCCGGGCGGAGAGTTGACGATGACTTCCGGGAGGACGCTCGTCGTGGCAGTGACACCGGGGAAGCCGTTTCCGCCCCTGCCGCCTTCCGGCATCAAGTCCCCGGCTGACTTGGCCCGCCTGCGCATTGTTCGCGTCATTGAAGAGGCGAATCTGCTTCCCGGCACCGACCCTGCGGTGTACGCCTATACGCAGACCAGCGTGCACCGGAACCTCTACCGCGTCCCTGTGCCCTAACCCCGCAAGGGGGAGGATTCCTTCCCAGCGGCCTAGGGTCGTCGCGCAGCTTGCGGGGCCAGCTCGGCGAAGACCTGCTGGAGCTCCGGGTGGATGAGGCCGTTGGAGGCGGTGATTTCCGCGCCGCCCAGACGAAACGGGATGCCTTTGAAGTCCGTCACCACGCCGCCCGCCTCGCGCACCAGCAACACGCCGGCCGCCA
>CAYRII010000287.1:0-3454 GCA_964424245.1 uncultured Terriglobales bacterium
GTGCTCGTCAATTTCGTAAATGGTGCAGATGTTGGAATGATTGAGCGCCGACGCGGAGCGCGCCTCGCGCTGGAAACGCTCCACGGCCTGCGCATCGCGCGCGAATTCTTCGGGCAGGAATTTCAGCGCCACGGCGCGGCCGAGCTTGGTGTCCTCGGCCTTGTAGACCACACCCATCCCGCCGCCGCCCAGCTTCTCCACGATGCGGTAATGCGAAATGGTTTCGCCGATCATCCCCGCTCGCCCCAGCGCAAATAGTATCCCTCGCGTTCACGCGCGACAAGCGGCAGCGCCGTGGGACCGGCATTCCCGCCTGTCCGTCTTTGTTTCTGGTGTGGCGCCGCCATTCTGGCGGTGCGGTTGTAGCGCCCGGCCGTCCGCCGGGGCGGACGACCCGTCGCTACATCACGCAACCCGCTGACAGGATGCCGTCGCTGGGGCTATTTCCGGTAGCGGCGCAGGAGTTGCTGGAAGCGCGGCTCTGCGAGCAGGGGCGAAAGCTGGGGGCTGGCTTCGATGGCGGCGAAGTCGCGATAACCCGTCCGGAGAGCCAACTCGATGTTGGCGAAAGCTTTGTCCCGGTCGCCGCGGCCGGCGTAGGCAATCGCCAGTTGCATCATGATCAACGGCGTGGTGCGGCTTTGTTCCACTCCGGTGAGCACCTCAATCGCGCGGTCATAGTTCCCCTGCGCGACGTACACCTGTCCGATGCCGAAATTGGCTGTACTGGACTGGGGGTTAATCTCCTGCGCCTGCTGGAAGGCGGCCAGGGCCTCGTCGAAACGTTTCTGGAGCAGAAGCGCGCGGCCCAGGTGGTAGTGCGCGCCGAAGAGCGATGGCTGCAGGCGGATGGATTCTTTCGCGGCCTTCTCCGAGGCCAGCGGGTCGGGCGGGGTCTCGTAGGCCAGCGACCAGGAGAGCAGGTCCCAGGCGAAGGCGTTTTCCGGCTCGAGCCGTGTCACCTCGCGGAACTTTTCGGAAGCACGCTTGTACTCGAAGCTGTAGCCGTAAAAGGAGCCCAGGGAGAGCAGGGCGTCGGGGAGCTGCGGATCAATCGCCAGGGCCCGTTGCGCATACTCACCGGCGCGCTTCAAGCGCGCCGGATCGGCGTCCAGGTTGCGGTAGTACTGCCCCTCCACGCGCGACATCCCCGCCAGCGCCAGCGCATAGTTGGGGTCGGAGCGCAGCGCCCGCTCGAAGTGGCTCCGCGCGGCTTCCAGTTTTTCGGGGCGGTCGAAGTATTCCACCAGGGCGCGCCCGCGCAGGTAGGCGTCGTAGGCCTGCGGATTCTCTGTGTAGCGGCGCTGGAGGGCCTGCTGCTCCTCCGGGCTCAGGCGGGTGTTCAGCGCGCCGGCGATCTTCAGCGCCGTTTGTTCCTGCAAAGCGAACACGTCTTTCAGATCGCCTTCGAAATCATCCGACCACACTTGGAAGCCCGTGGAGGCTTCCAGCAATTGCACAGCGATGCGCACGCGGCTGCCGGCCTTGCGCACGCTGCCCGTGAGCAGATAGCGCACACCGAGTTCCGTGCCGATTTGTTTGGGGTCTTTCGCCGCGCCCTTGTACGGCGCCACCGAAGTCCGCGAGAGCACCTTGATGCCCTGAATGCGTGAAAGCTTGGTGATGATTTCTTCCGTCATCCCGTCGCTGAAGTATTCGTTTTCCGGGTCCGCGCTCAGGTTCTGCATCGGCAGCACGGCTACGGTGGGGCGGCCGCCAACTTCGGCGGTTTCCGGCGCGGGCCGCCCGAGATACCAGCGCACTCCGGCAGCGCCGGCCAGGAGGACGGCGAGAGCGGCAGCAGCCGCAACAATGTTGCGCGAGCGCAACTGCGAAGGGGAACCCGGCGCAGCAGCTGCGCGATGAGTCGCGGAGCGGCCGGTGTCGGTGTCGCGAAGGAGCCGCTTTAAGTCTGCGCGCAGCTCCGCGGCGCTCTGGTAGCGGGTCTCGCGGTCTTTTTCCAGGGCCTTTTGCAGGATGCGCTCGAACTCCGTCGGCAGAGTTGAATTCACGCGGAGCGCCGGCAGCGGCGCGCGGTTTAGAATGGCCTCGAAGATGACCCCCGTGGTCGCGCCGGCGAAGGCGGCGCGTCCCGTGGACATCTCATAGAGGACGACGCCGAAGGAAAACAGGTCGGTGCGCGCGTCCAGCGGGTCGCCGCGCACCTGCTCGGGCGACATATAGGCCACCGTGCCGAGGGTGGTGCCCGGGCTGGTCAGGTGCTCGGCGGAGACGCCGGCGAGGGGAGCGGCGGAAAGCCCTGCCGTCTCGCCCTCCTGCGCGGGCGCGGCGTGCTTGGCCAGGCCGAAGTCGAGAATTTTCGCGCGGGCTTCGCGCGTGACGAAGAGGTTGGCCGGCTTGATGTCGCGGTGCACGATGCCTTTGGCGTGCGCCGCGCCCAGCGCGTCGGAAATCTGGAGCGCCAGCTCGAGCAGCCGCTCGAAAGCGAGCGGCCCCGCGGCCAGCGCGTGCTTCAGCGTCTGACCTTCGAGCAGCTCCATCACCAGGAACGGCCGCCCGTCGTGCTCGTCAATGTCGTGCACGGTGCAGATGTGCGGATGGTTGAGCGCCGACGCGGCGCGCGCCTCCCGGCGGAAGCGCTCCAACGCCTGCGCGTCTCTGGAGAGCTCATCGGGAAGAAATTTGATGGCCACTTGCCGGCCCAGGCGGGTGTCTTCGGCGCGGTAGACCACGCCCATCCCGCCGCCGCCCAGCCGTTCAAGGATGCGGTAATGTGAAACGGTTTCGCCAATCATGCAGGGAGTTTCTCGAAGAGCAGTGTAGGCTCCGTCTCCGGCCAAGTCAACGCGCCGGCGCCCCGCGCCCGGCGGCGCAGACCCGCATGGCGCCGCCGATGCGGAGAGGCACGGACTCTTCGTCCGCCTTGGCGGGCTCATGCCAGACGCCTGTCCTGCTGAAACGCTGGACTTGGCCTTCGCGGCGCGCGAAACTGTTTCGGCGATTGGGCGCAGGGTGGTGAATCGCAGAGGAGCAATCCGGGCAACGCTTGCCGTGCTGGCGGCGTGGTGCGCGCTGGCGCTTCCCCTGGCCGCGCAGCATCCGCACGAGGACGACGGTTTCGATCCCCGCCAGCTTCCTTTCCGCGAGTGGCTCGCCCAGGGCGAGCAGGAGCAAATCCCGTGGCGCGTACGCGTGAGCCGGCCGGTGCTGACGCAGCAGCAGCGGCAAGCCGTCACGCTGGAAGTGGAAGTGACTTCGGGAACGCTGGAGCGGATCGAGGGAGTCAAGGACCTGGTGCTGCTGGCGCGGCTGGGGGATCACACCGGCGAATGGTTTGAGGACGTCAGCGCGGTGCGCTCGAAGGTGGAGGAGCGGCTCCCGCGGCGCGCACGGCTGGTGTTTTCCGCGCGCGTGCTGGTGCAGCCGGGCGAATACCGCGTGGGGCTGGTGCTGCTCGAACGCACCAGCGGCGCGCGCAGCGTGGCCCGCCGCA
>CAYRII010000288.1:0-3431 GCA_964424245.1 uncultured Terriglobales bacterium
TCAGTCAGCAGCCGGTTTTTTCTCTACCATCTGCCAAAGCAGCCACAGCGCCGCGGCCAGCAGTAACGGCGAGGAATAGGCGCCAGGCATGGGCCGGCCCAGGGAGATGGATCCCAAGATGTGCCCGAATGCATTGTCGGTCATGGCAAAGCCCAGGAAAAAATAGAGCGGGCGCATCCCGCGGGACCCCAGAAAGGCGAACGGAGAAAGACAAAAGAGAATCCCGATTCCAAAGATCAGCCCCGTCAGCCACGACTCGAAAGTAAATGTGGGCAAGGGCAGCCAGGGCAGTTGTGCGCGCACGGTTTGAGCGATGGGATTGTAGACGGAGAGAAAGTCGGTCAGCGCTTCGTCGGCGACGTGGACTGCTATGGCCACCACCAGACCGACCCAGGCAAAGCCGCATTGCCGCGCAGCCACGGCGGCATCCGTTGCGTCCCTGCCCTGCCGGGAAGACATAGAAGCTCAGTACTTCACAATGGCCGCGAAGGAGTCGGGCTTGAGGCTGGCCCCGCCTACCAGCGCGCCGTCAATTTCCGCTTCCGCCATCAGAGCGCTGGCGTTTTCCGGCTTGACGCTGCCGCCGTAGAGAATGCGCAGACCCTCGGCGACGTCGTCGCCAAGCGCGTGCGCGGCCTCGCGGCGGATAACGGCGTGCGCCTCCGCGGCCAGTTGCGGCGTGGCCGTCTTCCCGGTGCCGATGGCCCACACCGGTTCGTAGGCTACGGTCATGCGCGCCGCGGCCGCAGCGGCGATGCCGCGGAACGCGCCCGTGCACTGCCGATGCAGCACCTCTTCGGTCCACCCGGCCTCGCGCTCCTCGAACAGTTCGCCCACGCACACGATGGGCGTCAGCCCGGCCTCCAGCGCCCGCCCCAGCTTGCGGTTGACCGTATCGTCGGTCTCGCCAAAAAACTGGCGCCGTTCCGAGTGCCCCAGAATCACGTGGGTGCAGCCCACCGCGCGCAACATTTCGGCCGAGATTTGCCCGGTGAACGCCCCCTCTTTTTCCCAGTACATGTCCTGGGCGCCGATGGCGACGCCTGACCCTCGCGCCGCTTCCACCGCCGCCGGCAGGCAGACGAAAGGCGCGCACACCACAATCTCGTCGCGCGTGTGGCGGTTCACCTGCGGCAAGAACTCGCGCAGGAAGGCAGTGGTCTCGGCGGGCGTCTTGTACATTTTCCAATTGGCGGCAATCAGTTTTTTGCGCGGCATCGTGGACCTTAAGTCTTGCTTCTAGTGTTATCCGTAAGCAACTCAACACCAGGCAGTTGCTTGCCTTCCAGAAACTCCAGTGAGGCCCCGCCTCCGGTGGAAATGTGGCTGATCTTTTCCGCCACGCCCGCGGCCTTCACCGCCGCCACCGAATCCCCGCCGCCCACAATCGACGTTGCGCTCGCGTTCGCGGCCACGGCCTGGGCGACGGCCAACGTACCTGCGGCGAAGGGCGCCAGCTCGAAAACGCCCATGGGCCCGTTCCACACGATGGTCCTGGCGGCGGCGATCTCAATCCTGAACAATTCCACGGTGCGCGGCCCGATGTCCAGTCCCATCTGATCTTCAGGGATGGGCAGGGAAGCCGGCACGATGGAAGTCGCGGCTTTGCGGTCCATCTGGGCGGCAATCACGTGGTCCACGGGCAACTGGAAGCGCAAGCCGCGTGCGCGCGCCTCGCCCAGCAACTGGCGCGCCAGGTCCAGCTTCTCATCCTCCAGCAGCGATTTTCCCACCGCGTGCCCCGCGGCCTTCAGGAAGGTGTAGGCCATGCCGCCGCCGATCAACAGCGCATTCACCTTGGGAATCAGATTGCGGATAACTTCGATCTTGTCGGAAACTTTCGCCCCGCCCAGGATGGCGACGAAAGGCCGTTGGGGATTTTCCAGCGCCCGCCCCAGGTATTCCAGTTCCTTTTCCATCAGCAGCCCGGCGGCGGACTTTTTCACAAAACGCGTAATGCCCGCAGTAGAGGCGTGCGCGCGATGCGCGGCTCCGAAGGCGTCGTTCACATAGAGGTCGGCCAGCCGGGCCAGCGCCCGCGAAAAGTCCTCGTCGTTTTTCTCCTCTTCCGCATGGAAGCGCAGGTTCTCCAGCAGCAGCACGTCGCCCGGCCCCAGGGCGTCGACCCGCGCCTCAACGGCGGCGCCCACGCATTCGGGAACAAAGCCCACGGCAGCGTCGCGCCCCTGGTCGCGGCCAATCTCCTCCAGGCGCGCCGCCACCGGCGCCAGGCTCATCGCCGGATTCGGCTTGCCTTTGGGACGCCCCAGGTGCGAGGCCAATACCAGCCGTGCTCCTCCGCGAAGCGCGAAATCAATGGTGGGCCAGGTCTCGCGGATGCGGGTATCGTCGGCCACGCGGCCGTCCTCGGTCAGGGGCACGTTGAAGTCCACGCGCATGAAAACGCGTTTGCCCTTGAGATTGAGGTCGCGAATGGAGAGTTTCTTCATGGAATCATCGGGCCATGGAGCCATTCAATCATTGGGCAAGGTTTCAATGACCCCATGACCCAAGGATTCAATTTCCTTAAAGCCCTTTGCTTCCCAGGTAATGAATCAGGTCGCGCACGCGGCAGGAATAGCCCCACTCGTTGTCGTACCAGGAGATGACCTTCACGCAGTTGCCGGCCACCACGCGCGTCATGCCCGCGTCCACAATGGAGCTGCGCGAGTCGCCGCGGTAATCCATGGAAACCAGCTCCGCCTCTTCGTAGCCCAGGTAACCCTTCATGGGTCCGCTCTCGGAGGCCTGCTTCATGGCGGCGTTGACCTCCTCCGCCGAAGTCTTCCTTTCCACGAACGCCACCAGGTCCACCACGGAAACGTTGGGCGTGGGCACACGCATGGCAAAGCCGTCCAGCTTTCCTTTCAGCTCGGGGATCACCAGGTGCAGCGCCTTGGCGGCTCCCGTCGAAGTCGGGATCATGGAGAGCGCCGCGGCGCGCGCCCGCCGCAGGTCCTTGTGCGGGAAATCCAGGATCACCTGGTCGTTGGTGTACGAGTGAATGGTCGTCATGGTGCCGCTCTGAATCTTGAAGTTGTCGTGCACCACCTTGGCAATGGGTGCCAGGCAATTGGTGGTGCAGGAGGCGTTGGAAATCACATGGTGTTTGGCCGGATCGTAGGCGCTCTCGTTCACGCCCAGCACCACGGTGAGGTCCTCGTTCTTGGCCGGCGCGGAAATGATCACCTTCTTCACCGGGCCGCGCAGGTGCTTCTTGGCGTCCTCGGCGTTGGTAAAGCGCCCCGTGGATTCCACCACCACCTCGGCGCCCACCGACTCCCACGGCACCTTGGCCGGGTCGCGCTCGGCGAAGACCTTCACGCTGTGCCCGTCCACCACCACGCAGTCCTGGCCGGCCTTCACGTCGTTGCGCAGGTTGCCGAGGATGGAGTCGTACTTCAGCAGGTGCGCCAGCGTTTTCGGATCGG
>CAYRII010000289.1:0-3423 GCA_964424245.1 uncultured Terriglobales bacterium
GCAACCTGCAGCGGCTGGATGGCCCGGTGCGCGGCAACGGCAAGATCATCCAGGAGCTGGAAGCGGCCTTCCGCGGCGCCGGCTGGAATGTGGTCAAGGTGATCTGGGGCACGGATTGGGACCCGCTGCTGGCCAAGGACCGCGACGGCTTGCTGTTGCGCCGCATGGGCGAAGTGCTGGACGGCCAGTATCAGAAGAATTCCGTGGAGTCCGGCGCCTACCTGCGCCAGCATTTCTTCGGCACGGACCCGCGCCTGCTCGCGATGGTGGAACACCTCTCCGATGAGCAGCTCCACCGCATGCGGCTGGGCGGGCATGACCCCCTCAAGGTGTACGCGGCCTACAAGGCGGCGGTGGAACACAGCGGTTCGCCCACGGTGGTGCTGGCCAAGACCATAAAAGGCTACGGGCTCGGCGAAAGCGGCGAAGGCAGGAACATCACCCACCAGCAGAAAAAACTCAACGAGGAGGAGTTGCGTGCCTTCCGCGCGCGTTTCGGCATTCCGATCTCGGACGAGGAGATCGCGGAGGCGCCGTTTTACCGCCCGCCGGACTCCAGCAAGGAAATGCAGTACCTGCACGAGCGCCGCAAGGCGCTGGGCGGCTACATGCCGGCTCGGGCGGAGCGTGCCAAGCCGCTGAAACACGTGCCCGAAGAGCTCTTCGACGAGTTTTACACCGGCACCGGAGACCGCAAGGTGGCCACCACCATGGTCTTCGTGCGCATGCTGGCCAAGCTGCTGCGCGACGAAGAGATTGGCAAGCTGATTGTGCCCATCATTCCGGACGAAGCCCGCACCTTCGGCATGGAATCGCTTTTCCGCCAGGTGGGCATCTATTCCCACGTGGGCCAGCTCTACGAGCCCGTGGACATGGACACTCTGCTCTATTACAAGGAAGCCAAGGACGGGCAGATCCTCGAAGAGGGCATTACCGAGGCGGGCTCCATGTCATCTTTCATCGCCGCGGGCACCGCCTACGCCAACCACGGCATCAACACCATCCCCTTCTTCATTTACTACTCCATGTTCGGATTCCAGCGCATCGGAGACCTGGTGTGGGCGGCGGCGGACTCGCGCTGCCGCGGATTCATGCTCGGCGGGACGTCGGGCCGCACCACGCTCGCCGGCGAGGGACTGCAGCACCAGGACGGTCACAGCCACCTGCTGGCCTATCCCGTACCCAACTGCGTGACCTACGATCCGGCGTTTGCCTACGAGATCGCGGTCATCATCCAGGACGGTATCCGGCGCATGTACGTAGACGGAGAGAGCATCTTCTATTACCTGACGGTGATGAACGAGCCCTACGAGATGCCGGCCATGCCCAAAGGCGTGCGCGACGGCATCCTGAAAGGGATGTACCTGTTTCGCAAGTCGGGACAGTCCAAAGCGAAGCTGCGAGCGCAGTTGTTCGGCAGCGGCGCCATCCTGCACGAAGTCCTGAAAGCGCAAGAGATGCTGGTGAAGTACGGCGTGGCGGCCGATGTTTGGAGCGTGACCAGCTACAAGGAGTTGTACCGCGACGGCATCGCCACGGAGCGCTGGAACCTGCTGCATCCGGAGAAAAAACCGCGGGCGCCCTATGTCAGCGAATGCGTAGGCGATGCGCCCGGAGTGTTTGTGGCCGCCTCGGACTACGTCAAGGCCCTGCCCAACTCCATCGCACCGTGGTTTCCGCGCCCGCTGCACGCGCTCGGCACAGACGGCTTCGGTCGCAGCGAAGGCCGCAGTTCGTTGCGCGACTTTTTCGAGGTCGATGCGCGCTTCATCACCCTGGCCACGCTGCGCTCCCTGCTGCGGGAAAAGCAGATCAAGCCCGAAGTTGTGCGCAAGGCGATCAAGGACTTGAAAATCGATCCCGACAAAGCCGATCCCATGGCTTCCTGAAGGAAGGTCGCTCCTGTTGGCCACTGAATTCAAGCTGCCCGAACTCGGCGAAAACGTGACGTCCGGCGAACTGGTCAAGATCCTGGTCGCCGTGGGCGACACCATCCGCAAGGACCAGGCGGTGGTGGAGCTGGAGACGGAAAAGGCCGCCATCGAGGTGCCCTCTTCGGTTGCCGGCACGGTGCAGAAGATCCACGTCAAGGTGGGCCAGAAGGTCAAGGTCGGGCAGGTCTTGCTGAGCGTGGATGAAGCGGGCGGAGAAAAGCCTGCCACCAAGGAAAAAGCTGCTGCGGCTCTGCCGCCGAAGGCTCCCGCTAAAGAAAAGAAGGCGAAGCCCGCGAAGCCGAAAGTGGCCGAGGCCAAAGAGCCCGAGCCGGAGCCGGAAGAAGAAGCTGCCGCTGCGGCCGCAGCGAGTGCTGCACCAGTGGCCGCGGCTGCGGCGCGGCGCATTGTGCCTGCGGCGCCGTCGGTTCGCCGGCTGGCGCGTGAAGTGGGCGTGGACATCAGCGCCGTGGATGGCACCGGGCCGCGCGGGCGGATTACTCCTGAAGACGTCAAGGCGCACGCCAAGGAGATCATTCTCGGCCGGGCTGCCGCGCCCGCGGCAGGAGTGGCCGCCGAGCCGCTGCCCGACTTCGGCCGCTGGGGGCCCATCGAGCGCCAGCCCATGCGCAGCATCCGGCGCGCCACCGCGCGCCATCTGGCCCATGCCTGGGCAACCATCCCGCACGTTACCCAGCACGACCAAGCCGACATCACGCGCCTGGAAGAGCTGCGCGCCCAGCACGGCAAGCGCGTGGAGGAAGCCGGCGGGAAACTCACCGTCACCGCCATCGCGCTGCAAGTGGTGGCCGCGGCGCTGAAGACGTTTCCTCAATTCGCCGCCAGCGTGGACATGGCGCGCGAGGAATTGATCGTGAAGCAGTACTGCCATATTGGCGTGGCGGTGGATACGGACCGCGGCCTGCTGGTGCCCGTGCTGCGCGATGCGGACAAAAAGAACATCCTGGAAATTTCCGTGGAGCTTTCGCAGCTGGCAGAGAAGGCGCGCCATCGCAAGCTCACTCCGGAAGAGATGCAGGGCGGCGTCTTCACCATCACCAACCTGGGCGGAATCGGAGGCACTTCGTTCACGCCCATCGTGAACTCGCCCGAGGTTGCCATCCTGGGGATGTCGCGGGGCGCGCGCGCGCCCATCTTCCTGGACGGTATGTTCCAGCCGCGGCTGATGCTGCCGCTCTCCCTGTCTTACGACCATCGCGTGATTGACGGCGCCGACGCGGCACGCTTCCTGCGCTGGGTGGCCACGACTCTGGAGCAGCCCTTCCTGCTGCCCCTGGAAGGCTAGGAAAACAGCCGAGGAGCACTGGTAGTGAGTGAAAGCAAGGCATCCACGCAACTGGCGGTCGTAGGCGGCGGACCGGGCGGCTACGCGGCGGCGTTTCTGGCCGCCGACCTCGGGATGGATGTCACGCTCATCGACAGCGAGCCCAACCCCGGCGGCGTCTGCCTCTACCGCGGTTGCATCCCGTCA
>CAYRII010000290.1:0-3392 GCA_964424245.1 uncultured Terriglobales bacterium
CTCTTTGCCAATTCTATCGACTCGCGGGTTCTCGGTATCGGCTTTTCGTGTTCGCTCGCATCGACCGCCGTAGCGTCGCCTGCCAGTCAACCCGCCAGCTCGTCCCGACGCTGCGCACCCAGACGTACCCGGTGAAGGGCGTGCCGCGCTGCCGTTTATGGCCTCCCGGCTGCCCCGCAGGCCCGCTGCGGCCGCGGCGACGCCTGCGGTTCCGCCCCGGGCGCGAAGGTTGGTTCGGTCCGTTGTGCATAGGTTTTTTCGCTGTTCTGGTTAGTGTCTGGTTTCGTTTCTTTCACCCGCGAGGCTGCCGCCCCCGGGCTGGGTTTCTTCTTGCGCTCTTAGGCGTTCAGTCCAACTGCTCTCGCGGAGTCCCTTTGGGTCCTTGGGGGAGCCCTTCGCCGCCCTTCACCGTCGAACGCATTCGCCGGGTGCGGCTTTCGCTGGGCTGGATGTCATCCTTGAACTGCTCGTTTCCGTCAGCGCGTTTTCTGCTGAGAGCGGATGCGGGCACGGGAGCGTGCGGCCGCCTGGAGGACAAACCTGATGGTACCCTTGCCCGCCCCCAAGCGCAAGTCAAATCAAAAAATCGCCCCCGCGGCCTTCCCGGTTCGGGTTCGGCTCTCCGGGCAAAAAACAGGGGGAGGAGCTCCTGCTCCTCCCCCTGGACAGTCCCCCGCATCTATTGCGCCGTGGCCGCCTGCATGCGCTTGCTCATCTCCTCCGGCGGCACGTCCTCGATGTGCGTGGCCAGCGACCACACGTGCCCGAAGGGATCCACCAGCTTCGAAAAGCGGTCGCCCCAGAACATGTCCGTCGGCGGCATCTCCGCTTTGGCGCCGGCCTTCACCGCCCTCTCGAACGCCTGGTCCACGTCTTCCACATACACCATCAGGCTCGCCGGCGTCCCCCCAAGCGTCGTGGGCGATTTCGCGCCCATCGCGGGATTCTCGTCGCTCAGCATCACCACCGAGTCCCCGATCTGTACCTCGGCGTGCATGATCGTGCCTCCCGGTCCCGGCATGCGGACGCGTTCCTCGGCGCCGAACGCTTTCTGGTAGAACTCAATCGCCTTCGCCGCCCCGCTCACCACCACGTAGGGCGTCACCGTGTGGTATCCCTCCGTCTGAAACTGCACGTTCTTGGCCATCATTGCTTCTCCTCTCCTTGAGTTTGGTCCCTCTTACGACCCCGCCGTCTGCGGCGCTTTGCCGTACTTCTGCGTGGCGTAGCCCACCAGCAGGCCCACGATGGTGCCCGGCAGCATGATTTCCAGGTAGTAGTGCTCGCCGGTTTCCGACGGCATGGCCGCCACCAGGTACGCCAGCGCCAGCCCCACCGCCCCGCCAAACACCAGGGTCAGAGGCAGCGAGCCTACCTTGCGCGAAAACGCGCCGATCATCACCCCTGCCAGTACGCCCTTGAACGTCGACCCGATCACGATGCCCACCATCTGGTCCCGCACCGCCGGCGTAAACCACGCCGTCAGCCCGTCAAAGATCCCCAAAACGCCTCCCACAATCACTCCCAGCAAGACCTTGTTCATGCTCTTCTCCCTTGTTCCCGGTAGTCGCTCTATCGCCTGTACTCTTGTTCACCGCCGGGCGCAAATCCTTTAACGCCGGCCCCACAAAATCAGCGCGACGCGCATCACCAGGTAGGCCAGCACCAGCAGGATGGCCACCTTGTGCCGCGCCGCCAGCCGCGCCGCTTTCTCCAGCATGCCCTCGCGATAAGCTGCCACCGGCTCGCCATCTCGGAAGCGCGCCACGTCCCGCGCCAGCTCCTCTGCTGAAGCGTAGCGCCCGCCCGCATCCGGCGCCATCGCCCTGCCGCACACCGCGGCCAGCGCCCGCGGCAGCCTGTGTTCCGGCGCCTCTCCTCTCGCGCTGCGACTCGCGCCCCCGGCCGCCACGCTCAGCGTGGTCGCCTCCGGCGGCGCATGTCCCGTCAGCACGTAGCGCAGCATGGCGCCCAGCGCATAGACGTCGGCGCGCGCGTCCACCTCCGCTTCCCCCCGCGCCTGTTCCGGAGCCATGTACCCGGGCGTGCCCAGCACCATGCCGTGCGCGGTTTCGCCTCCAGCACCGCCCGCACTCGCCTCCGCCTGCGTCTCCGCGTCGCTCTCCGCCGCGTGCAGGATCTTGGCCACGCCCCAGTCCATCACCAGCACCTCCCCGAACGGGCCTACCATGATGTTCTCCGGCTTCAGGTCGCGATGCAGCACGCCGCGCGCGTGCGCCAACGCCACCGCCTCGCAGATCTGCTCGAAGACGCGCAGCCGTTCCTGCCTCGACCCCGCCTCCCGCAGGTAGCGGTCCAGCCGCGGCCCTTCCACGTACTTCATGGTGTAGAAAACGCGGCCGTCTCCCAGTGTCCCCACGTCATGCACGGGCACGATTCCCGGATGCTCCAGTTGCGCCAGCACGCGCGCTTCGCGTAGCAGCCGCGCTGCCAGTTGCCCGCTCGTATCCGGCAGGTGCAGCACCTTCAGCGCCACGCGCCGCCCCAGCGCCGTGTCCTCCGCCAGAAAGACCGTGCCCATGCCGCCGCTGCCCAGCCGCTCTACCAGACGGTAGCGCGTCCCGGTCAGGTCGGGCTCTTCGGCCGCGCGCTTCAGCCGGGCCACCGCGCCGTCCGAGAGCCACTTCATTCCGCCTCCACGCCCAGCAGCGAACGCGCCTCGCGCCGGAATTCCTCTTCGCTCGCCGTCATGGCGCGCAGATGCTCCAGCACCATGCGTCGGAACTCCCGCCGCGCCCACGCCAGATGATTGGTCACGTCCGTCACCGCGATGCCCGCCTCCTTCGCCAGCGCCTCGTAGGTCAGCCCGGCTTCGCTCTCCTCCAGGTCGTAGCGCTCGAACAGGCGGAAGTGCAGTTCTTTGCCGCTGGCGCCGCACTCCGCGCGCAGCTCCTCCACCGCCGCCTCGAACAGGCTGCGCGCCCACTCGCGCTCGAAGTACGCCTCCATGTCTCCGCAGGCCGCGGGCGCGGCCCGCGCCAGTTCGCTCTCCGCCGCGGCGAAGTCCAGCGGCACCATCACCGCGTCTCCGCCGCGCTTCTGTCGCCGCGCCGCCCGGTCTTCGTTCTGCACCACCCCGTCCACGCACACCCGCAGGAAGGTGCGCAGCCGCGCGCGCTTGGCATCGTAGCCGTCCAGGAATCCCTTCTCCATCAGGCGCGCAAAAAACTCCTGCGTCAGGTCCTTGGCGTCTTCATTGGCTTTCCCCCAGCGCAGCCGGATGTACTTGTACACCGGCTTCCAGTAGGCAGAGACCAGCGCCTCGTAGCCGCGCTGCCGCTCCCCGGAATCCTCGCTGCGCGCCGCCGCCACCGCCGACCATCGCGTCTCCGGAAACCGCCCGCTCCGCCCGCCTATGGAGGTGTCGTCAT
>CAYRII010000291.1:0-3354 GCA_964424245.1 uncultured Terriglobales bacterium
AAACCGAGGAGGCCTTTGCGCCCGTGGCCCGCCTCTTCGACAAGGGCGCCGTGCTCTCCGCGCAGAACGGCCTGGGCAGCGAAGAAATCCTCGCCGGGCTCACCAGGGCGTTTGTCATTCGCGGCACCACGTTCATGAGCGGCACGCGCCACAGCGACACTCACGTCCAGTACGAGCTCGACACGCCCACGTGGTTGGGTCCCTTCGAGCCCACAGCCACGCCCTTCGCCGCCGTGAAGCAAGCGGCGGAACTGATCGCCCGCGGCGGCCTGAAGGCCGAAGCTCTCGAAGACGCCAGGCCCGCGCAGTGGTCCAAGCTCATCTTCAACGCTGCGGTGAACAGTGTAGCTGCCCTCACGCTGCTGCCGCACTGTCCCGAGTTCGCCCACGAGGAACAGTTCCACGACCTCGGCCACCTGCTCCATGCGCTCATCGACGAGGGCAAGGTCGTGGCAGCCGGACTCGGCATCCAGCTTCATGAAGACCCCTGGGAAATGAACAAGATCGGCGCTCAGACCAACCACCCGCCCTCGATGCTCTATGATGTTCGCCACCGTCTGCCCACGGAGGTGGACTTCCTCGGCGGCGCCATTGCCCGCGAGGCCGAGCGCGCCGGGCTCGCAGCCCCGCTGCACACCGCGCTCTATCGTTTGATCAAGGGCCTGGAGGCTTCTTGGATAGAGCAACGGAAATGACAATTGTTTTTCTGAGAACTGAGAACTGAGAACTGCTTTCATGTCCTGGCCCATCGACAACGCCAAACTGGATCGCGCCCGTCATCTGATGAAGCAGCAGAATCTTTCTGCGCTCGTGGTGCGCGCTCCGGACAACATCCTTTACCTCACCAACTACTGGTGCATGAAGGGCTACGACGCGGCGGTTTTTCCCTGCGAGGGCGAGCCCACGCTGATTGCCATAGAGCCGCAACTGGACGACGCCCAGCGCACCTCCTGGACGCGCGACATTCGCCTCTTCAAGGGGTACGACGACCGCGATCCCCGCCCGCCCAACATGCGCGCTCTCGACCTCGCCCTTCAGGTGCTCAAGGAGCGCGGTCTCACCGACCGCGTGGCCATCGAGCTCACCAACAGCTCCCAGGCCGCCGATCGCATGGTGGGCGAGCCCACGGTCTATACGCAGCCCTACTTCGACGCTTTCCGCAAGGTTGCGGGCGAAGTGGTGGACGCCATGCCTGTGCTCATCGAGGCGCGCGCCATCAAGACCGCGCAGGAGATCGAGCGCATGCGCCTGGCCAACGAGCTGGCCGCGCTGGCCATGGAGCACTGCCGCCAGAACCTCCGACCCGGCATGAAGGAAAGCGAGGTCGGCGGAATGTTTGAGTGCTTCGTGCACGGCGTGGGCGTCGGCTATAAGGGAAAAGTGGAGATGGCGCGCGCCTTTACGCTCGTCTGGTCGGGCCCCGGAATCCGCACCTTCACCGCCACCGGCGATCGCCCCATCCAGAAAAACGAACCCACACTGTTTGAAATCTGGGTGTGCGTGGACGGCTACTGGAACGACCTTACCAAGAACCTCAGCCCCGGTCCGCTGACGCCCAAATACGATCAGCTCCTCGATCTGCTGCTGAAGATTTTCCATGAAGCCGTGGCCTTTGCCCGCGATGGCGCCGGCTTTCCCGAACTGGACCGGTTGATCCGCGCGCGCATCGCCGAGGGCGGCTATCCCGGCCAGCCTTCGCACCCCGTCTGTCACGGCGTGGGCGCGCGCGCCCATGAACCGCCCTACGCCCACCAGGCGGGCACCGGCACCATCCGCAACGGCATGGTGCTGGCCATCGAGCCTGGCATCTACTGGGAAGGTGGCGGCGGCCTGCGCCTCGAGGACAACTTCTGGATTACCGGCGACGGCAACGAGAAGCTTTGTACCTTCCCAGACGATTTCCGCACGCTGATTCCGTCTTGAATTGTGCGATTCCATCGGGGAGGGTAGGATCTAGATTCTTTTACTCGCCTGATCCTGGGCGCTGAGTACTGGTAACGAAACCATGCCAAAACGCACCGCCGCCAAAGCCAGGGCGCGCACCGCCAAGCCCAACCTCGCCGCAGCCATCCTGGCCCAAGTGGACGAGCAGGCTCTCGTCTCTATGTGCTGCGACGTGGTCAACATCCCCAGCCCCACGGGCGACGAGCTGGGCATGGCCGAGTACATGCGCGCCGCCTTCGACAGCATGGGCCTGGAAGCAAGCTGGCAGGAGGTGGAAGAAGGCCGCGCCAACGTGGTGGGCCGCCTTTCCGGCGCGGGCAATGGGCGCACGCTCATGTTCAACGGCCACATGGACACCTCCAACACCGGCCGCGAACCGCACCTCACCGGCATCGGCTACAAGCCCAACGCCGTGCTCCGCAACGGCATGATCTACGGCCTCGGCATCTACAACATGAAAGGCGCGTTGGTCTGTTACACGCAGGCCGTGCGCGCGCTGCAGGCTGCGGGCGTCAAGCTGCAGGGCGATGTGGTGATCGCCGCGGTCGCCGGCGAAATCGAAAAAACGCAGTGGGGCGAGTTCAGCGGACGCCAGTTCCGTGGCTACGGATGCGGCACGCACTACCTCGTCAACCACGGCGCCCTCCCCGACATGTGCATCCTTGGCGAGCCTACGGATATGCAGCTCGTCCTCGGCCACTACGGCTCCATGTGGGTGCGAATCTCCGCGGCGGGCCTCTATGTCCACACCGCCTTCGGTCCCGGCCGCGAAGGGGAGAATTCCCTGCTTCGCATGCATCTCGTGATGGCGGAACTGATGAAGTGGATTCCCGGCTGGCAGGAGCGCACTGCCTACGGAAACAAGAAAGGCTTCGTGAATTTCGGCGGCATCCGCGGCGGGCATGCCTGGCGCGCCAGCCGCACCCCGGAGCACACGGACCTTTATCTCGACGTTCGCGTCCCGCCCACTCTGCCCATGAACCAGGCGCGCCGGGAGTTCAAGAAGTTTTTCCTCGACCTGCGGCGTCGCTTTCCGGACTACGGCCTCGAGTTCGAAACCTACGTCTCCGTGCCCGGCGCCGAAATTTCCGCCGACCACGAAATGGTGCGCGCCATTGAGAAGCATCACCGGCGCGTCATGGGGAAGAAACCCGGGCGCGACACCGTGCTCTGGTCTTCGGACGCCTCCGTGCTCACACGCTACGGCGTTCCTACCGTCAACTACGGCCCTTCCAGCGGCCCGCGCGACAAGGAAGGAGAGAAGGTCGCGGTCAAGACCCTAGTGGAAATGACCAAGATCTATGCGCTCACCGCCGCCGACCTCTGCGGCGCCAAATAGACTCTCAATGCCCACGCAACCCGAGATCCAGCGCCGTTGCCGCAACATTCGCCAGGCCATGCAGGCCGGAA
>CAYRII010000292.1:0-3335 GCA_964424245.1 uncultured Terriglobales bacterium
TGCCGCCGAAGGTGGAAGCATGCGAGCCCGGCACCCAGTCCATGACTTCGGCGCGGGTGAGGGTGACGCCCAGCGGCATCCCGCTGGCAATGCCTTTGGCCATGCAGACCATGTCCGGTTGCACGCCGGTGTGCTCGATGGCCCACCACTTGCCCGTCCGCCCGGCGCCGGATTGCACCTCGTCGGCCACCAGCAGAATGCCGTGCTCGTCGCAGATGCGCCGCAGCTCCTGCATGAACTCCGTGGGGCCCACCACGTAGCCGCCTTCGCCCTGGATGGGTTCGACAAAAATCGCAGCCACTTCTTCCGGCGGCACCGTGCTCTTGAACAGCTTCTGCTCGATAAAGCGGGCGCAGTCACGCGCATACTCGGCCGCGTCCGAGCCCGCGGGGCGGCGGTACACGTTGGGATAGGGCACGTGCGTCACGCCGGGCACCAGCGGCGCAAAGCGCCTCCGCTGCTGCGGCTTGGACGAGGTCAGCGAAAGCGACCCCATGGTGCGCCCGTGGAAGGCGCCGAAGAAGGCGATAATGTGCTGCCGCTTGGTGTGATAGCGCGCCAGCTTGAGCGCCGCCTCCACCGCCTCCGTGCCTGAATTGCCGTAGTACACCTTATGCGGCCCCGGCATGGGCGCGATCTTCGAGAGTCGCTCTGCCAGCGTCACCATGCTCTCGTAGTAAAAGTCGGTGCCGGACATGTGAATCAGCTCGGCGGCCTGCTTCTGGATGGCGCTCACCACTTCGGGATGGCAGTGCCCGGTGGAGACCACGGCGATTCCGGATGAAAAATCCAGGAACTCGTTGCCGTCCACGTCCTCAATCACCACTCCACGGCCGCGCTTCGCCACCAGCGGATAGGAGCGCGTATAGGAAGGTGAAAGCAGGCGCGCGTCGCCCTCTAGGATTCGTTTGGCGTTGGGGCCGGGGAGCTTGGTCTTGATGCTGGGCCCGGCCGATGCAGTTTTCGTGGTCATGACTTTTTGTCCTCGCAATAATAGGTCTGGCACGCGACGGCGTGCGTGTGTGGCAGGCGTTTCGCGCGGAAACGCAGAACCAGGGGCGCGAGGTTAGAGGCTAGTCGCCGGCGAAGAGGTTGGGACGCGACTGCGAGGGACGATGCATCGCTTTGGAAAGCAGGCTTGTGTTCATACCGCGACTCCGACCTCTATTATAGCCGCTCGTTGCGCGTCGCGTAACCCCCTGCTTGGCGCCCAACCGGGGCCGCTCGGCGCGAGATTTCGCATCACCGGGGCAGGTTGCAGCGTCTTATCTGTATTCTGCAGAGAGCCTTATGGGCCCGGAAGAGCGCCAGCACCGATTTCGCATCATCATCGCCTTCGCGCTTGTCTATGTGCTCTGGGGCTCCACCTACCTGGGCATTCGCATCGCCGTCTATGACATTCCTCCGGCCACCATGGCGGGAACGCGCTTTCTGGTGGCGGGCGGCCTGATGCTGGCCTGGTGCGCCATCACGCGGCGCAGGATCTCCCTCAGCCGCCGGGACTTTCGCCGCATCGGGTCGGTGGGGGTGCTGCTTTTGACCGGTGGCAACGTGGGCGTGGCCTTTGCCGAACAGTATGTCGCCACCGGTGTTGCCGCGCTGATCGTGGCCGCGGTGCCCATCTGGGTGGCGATGATTGAGGCCTTCCTGCTGCGCGGTGATCGCTTGTCGCGACGCGGATTGGGCGGCCTGGCGCTGGGCATCGGCGGTCTGGCCGTGCTGATGTGGCCCAAACTGCGTGGTGCCTCGCTGGGCGGCAACATGGAGCTTGTGGGCGCATTGGTGCTGGTGGCAGCTTCCCTCAGTTGGGCCACGGGATCGGTGTACTCTCGGCGCTGGAGCCTGAGCGTGGACCACTACGTCGCCACCGCCTGGCAGATGGTGATCGCTGGCCTGGTGGACGTTTCGCTGGGATTCGCCCTGGGCGAGTCGGCACGCGTGGAGTGGACGCCGCGCGGCCTGGCGGCGATTGCCTATCTGGTTGTGGCGGGCTCCTGGGTCGGACACACTGCCTACGTTTGGCTGTTGAACCACGTGCCTACGCCCAAGGTTGCCACCTACGCCTACGTCAATCCCGTGGTGGCCGTCTTCCTGGGATGGCTGGTGCTGGATGAGCGCGTGAACGCCAATATCCTGCTGGGAGCCGCCATCATCGTGGGCGCAGTGGCACTGGTGAACACCTCGCGCGTGGTGCGGCCGGCAACGCCGGTCAGCACAGCGCCCGCGGTTCCGGCGAAGGTCACCCTGCCGGCTTGCGAGACCGGCGCTGACTAGTTTCCTTCTGCAATTCCTGACGTGCGAGCAAGCTTCCGGAAGGCGAGATTACGCTTTGTGATCGTCGGCCAGCAGGCGCAGGAATTCCGGTTCGCCGTGCAAGCAAGTGAGGTCGGGATCGCGGGCGGCCCAGTCCAGGTTGGGAAAGCCGACTTCCTTGGCCTTCTTCAGCATGGCCAGTGCTTCCGATTTCATTTCCATTCTTCCATAGGTACAAGCGGCGTTGTACAGCACATTGGTATCGTTGGAGCGCAACGCCACCGCTTTTTCCAATTCTTCCACCGCCTTGTCGCGCCTCCCCAAAGCCGCATGGACGGCCGAAAGCAGGATGCGGGCGCGGACATCCTCGGGAACCATCCGAAGCTGTTTCTCCAAAACTTCCGCGTGACGTTCCTGCAGCTTGCGCGCCGCCTCCTTTTGGTTCAGACATTCCAGGGCGAGGACATAGGGGACATAAACGTTGTAATCGTCGCCGCTCACCTCGATGGCCTGCTCCACGGTTGCGGCGGCTTCCTGCCAGCGGTCCGAAGCGAACCACGCCCGCCCCAAGACCAGGTATGCGCCTTCGCAATCGCGCTGGCGCTCCAGCGCCCGGCGGGCGTAGTCGATGGCCTCATCGTATTTCCGCTGGGCTTCAAAGATGATAGCGCGCGCCACCAGGACCTCGGCCGACTGGGGATCAAGCTCAATCGCCCGCTGGCAGGCATCCAGGCCCTTCTCCAACCATTGCGTGTCTCTCTGGTACCAGTAGTAATAGAGCCCGCAGACGAAGGCCAGGCCGGCATAGGCCAGGGCAAAGTCGGAATCGAGGGCGATCGCCTGCCGGAACATCTGCATGGCGTATTCCAGGTCCTGGCGGGTCAGTCGCCGCGCAAATCCGCGCCCGCGCAGGTAGAAGTCGTAGGCCTCGGTATTCTCGGTGGGCTTGCGGCTGATGGCCTTTTCCTCATGGGGAGAAAGCGTCACCCGCAGGGCCTGGGCAATCTTGCGCGCAATCTCTTCCTGCACCTCGAACACGTCTTTCAACTCGCGGTCGTAGCGGTCCGACCAGGTGGGGAAGC
>CAYRII010000293.1:0-3334 GCA_964424245.1 uncultured Terriglobales bacterium
CATTTATACTTCCGCCTTCGCCTTGACTGACAACCGGCAACCGGCAACTGACCTATGAAGATTCTCGTCTGCATGAAGCAGGTGCCGCAGAAGGACGCGCCCCTCAAGCTCAACGAGGCCGGCACCTGGATCCGCGAGGACCTCTCCTACGAGGTCAACGAGCCCGACGCCTACGCGCTGGAAGAAGCGCTGCGCCAGAAGGAAAAGCACGGCGGCGAGGTGGTGGCCATAACCGCCGGGCCGGCGCGCGCCCAGCAGGTGCTGCGCGAGGCGCTGGCCAAAGGCGCCGACCGCGCCATTCATCTCGAAGACCAGGGCTTTGTCGGCCTCGACGCCTTCAATACGGCGAGCGCCTTCGCCGCCGCCATCAAGGACGAAGCCTTTGACCTCATCTTCACCGGGCTGCAATCCGACGACTACGGCTTCGCCCAGACCGGCGTGGTGCTGGCAGAAATCCTGGGCTGGCCGCACGCCACCATCATCATGCAGATTGAAAAGTCCGACGCCGGCATCAAGGTAAAGCGCGAGCTCGAGGCCGGGTATTTCCAGTACGTGGAAATGCCGCTACCCGCCGTGCTCACCATCCAGTCCGGCATCAACAAGCTGCGCTACGCCACGCTCATGGGCATCAAGCAGGCGAAGAACAAGCCCCTGCGCAAGGTGGCGATGGCGGAGGTGGAAGCGGCCATCGGGCCCAACCAGCAGAAGATCGAGCGGCTCTACGTGCCGGAAAAAACCAAGCAGACGGAAATGCTCGAAGGCCCGCCGGCCGAAGTGGCAAAAAAACTGGTGGAGAAGCTGCGCAACGATTTGCGTGTCTTTTGAGGGCGGGAAAGTGAATCGCGCTGCAAGCTGAGAACTGACCATGCCGGACGCCATTCTCGTGATCGCCGAACAGACCCAGGGCAAGCTGAACCGCGTCTCCTGGGAAAGCGTTGCCGGCGCGCAGGAAATCGCCGCCGCCACCGGATGGGCGCTGGAAGCGGCGGTTGTGGGCAAGGATGTCGGCGCTCTGGCCGCGGAGGTTGCCGCCAAGAAGGTCGGTAAGGTCTACGCTGTGGAGTCGGCCAAGCTGGAACCCTACACGCCGGACGGCTTCGTAGCCGCGCTCAGGCAGCTTCTGGAGGCGCAAAAACCGAAGCTGGTGCTTCTGCCGCACACCTATCAGGTGCGCGACTTCGCACCCAAGCTGGCCACCGCGCTGGGCCGCGCACTGGTCAGCGACGTCATCGGCTATCGCAAGGACGGCGAGCGGCTGCTCTTCACCCGCCAGATGTTCCAGGGCAAGTTTGCCGCCGACGTCAGCTTTTCCGGTGATGCTCCGTGGTTTGCCACCTTCCAGACCGGCGCCTTCCGCGGCGACCAGGCGCAGGCGGGGGCTACTCCGGCTCCGGTCGAGACGATCCAGGCGGATATTTCCGGCGATGTAATCCGCAACCGGCCGCAGGAGGTCTTCAAAGAGGCCAAGCAGGCCGTGGACCTCACGCAGGCGGAGATCATCGTGGCCGTGGGCCGCGGCATCAAGGAAGAAAAGAACATCGCGCTGGCCCGGCAACTGGCCGAAGCCCTGGGAGGCGAGCTCGCCGCTTCGCGCCCCATTTGCGACTCCGGCTGGCTGCCCATGGACCGCCAGATTGGCTCCTCCGGGCAGACCGTGGCCCCAAAACTCTATCTGGCGCTGGGCATCTCGGGCGCCATCCAGCACGTCGTCGGCATGAAGGGCTCGCGCGCCATTATCGCCGTCAACAAGGATTCCGAGGCCCCCATCTTCGAAGTCGCTGACTATGGAGTGGTCGCCAACCTGTTCGACGTGGTTCCGCCGTTGATCGAGGAGATCAAGAAGGCAAAGTCGGGCGGGTAGATCATGCTGGTATTCCGCAAACCCCTCGAAGGCATCGACCGCCCCCAGATGGAGGCCGATGTGGTCATCGTGGGCGGCGGGCCCGCGGGACTGGGTTGCGCGCTGCGCTTGGCCCAACTCATCGACCAGCACAACGCCGCCCATCCTGACGCGCCGCTTTCCAAGGAGAACATCTACGTCCTGGAAAAAGCGCGCGAGATAGGCCAGCATTCGCTCTCCGGCGCCCTGCTCGACCCGCGCTCCATGCGCGAGCTTCTGCCCGGCTTTGAAAACGAAGCGCCTCTCGACGCCGAGGTCACCCGCGAGGGCGTCTATTTTTTCACCGGGAAATCGCAGTTCAAGCTGCCCATCACCCCGCCGCCGTTGCGCGACCACGGCAACTACATTATCTCGCTCAACCGCTTCGTCAAGTGGATGGGAGAGAAGGTGGAGGCCGCGGGCATCACCCTCTTCAGCGGCTTCGCCGGGTCGGAGCTTCTCTACGAAGGCGACCGCGTTGCCGGTGTGCGCACCGACGACAAGGGCGTGGATAAAACCGGCGGGAAAAAGGGCAACTTCGAGCCCGGCTACGATCTGAAGGCCAAGGTTGTGATTCTGGCCGAAGGTCCGCGCGGCTCTCTGGCCAAGGAGTTGGTGGTCCGCTACCAGCTCGACCGTGACACCAACCCGCAGGTCTACGGCGTGGGCGTCAAGGAGTTGTGGGAACTGCCGCCCGGCCGCGTCGCCGCCGGCGAAGTCATCTACACCATGGGCTGGCCGCTGACCACCAAAGAATACGGCGGCGGCTGGATCTACGGGTCCAGGGACAACATCGTGTCGCTCGGCTTCGTGGTGGCGCTCGATTACGCGGACCCGCGGCTCGATCCGCAAAGGGTTTTGCAGGAGTTCAAGCGCCATCCCTTCGTGGCCCGCCTGCTCGATGGCGGCAAGATGATCCGCTACGGCGCCAAGACGTTTCCCTACGGCGGATGGTTTGCCATTCCGCCGGTCGCGGGCAACGGCTGGATGCTGCTGGGCGACGCCGCCGGCTTTCTCAACTCGCAGCGCCTGAAGGGCATTCACCTTGCCATCAAGAGCGGCATGCTGGCAGCCGAAACCGCCTTCGACAGCCTGCGCGCGGGAGACTTTTCCGCCGCCGCGCTCTCCTCGTTTCAAGCGCGCGTGGATCAAAGCTGGATCCGCGAAGAACTCTGGAAGGTGCGCAACTTCCACCAGGGATTTGAGGGTGGATTCTGGAAGGGGATGTTCCACGCCGCCGTGCAGCAGATCACGGGCGGCCGCGGACTGCGCGCGCGCTACCGCTCTCATGCCGGGCACTCGCGCATGCAGAAGCTGGACGCTCTGCCTGCCGACGGAGGCGCGCGCGCTCACCTGCTGGGCGATGCCAAGGGCGACAAGGTACTCACCTTTGACAAGCTCACCGATCTCTACCACTCCGGCACCAGGCACGAAGAAGACCAGCCTGCGCATCTC
>CAYRII010000294.1:0-3329 GCA_964424245.1 uncultured Terriglobales bacterium
CGCTGGAACGGCACGGCTGAAGCCGTGCCCCTCCGAAAGCTATTTTTGAAACCAGCTCTAGGTTCTGGTTGGCTTGTAGGCATCGCGCCATTGCCGGCTCAGGCTCGCTAGTGATGCCGACGTAGAGGGTGCGGCGTGAAGCGTTGGCGAGGATGTAGACGAAATAGCTTTTCACCGGGGGAAAACCGAGGTCCTTCGCTCGGGTTTCCCATGCTAGAGAAAACGCATGGGAGCCCTCCCTCGCTCAGGATGACGGCCAGGAAACAGAAACGTTGGAAAACATGCATGAGTGCGGCCGAGCCTGCAGCCTCCAATCCAGGCTCAGTACGGAAACGGATCGACCTTCCACTTGTCGTACACCTTGGCTTCGAGGAAGATCTTGTAGAGGTCGGGGTCGAGTTCGCCGTCCTTGACGGCGAAGCCCAGGATCTCGAGCGCCTTTTCCAGGCTGACGGCGCGCTTATAGGGGCGGTCGGCGGCGGCCAGCGCGTCGAAGATATCGGAGACGGTCATCAGGCGCGTCTGCACGGGAATCTCAGGCGCGCGCAGCTTGTAGGGGTAGCCGGTGCCGTTCATCTTCTCGTGGTGGCCGCGCGCAATGCCGGGGATGTTGCGGATTTCCTTGGTCCACGGGATCTGCTGCAGGAAGTTGTAGGTGTGGACTACGTGCGACTCAATCTGCTGGCGCTCGTATTCGTCGAGCGAGCCCTTGCGGATGGAGAGCAGGCGCACCTCGTCGGGCGTGAGCAGGGGGCGCGATTCACCGTCGTAATCCAGGTATTGCCGCGCGGCCACGTCCAGCAGGCGCTCGAAGCTGCCCGCGGGCAGCACCGTGGGCTCGTTGGACTGCAGGATGAACTGGAAGTATTCGTCCAACTCCTTGAGCTGCGCTTCCAGTTTCCTGTCGAGCGTGGGCAGCTTCTTCACGGCCTCCTTGCGGCTTTTCTCCAGCAGGTACTCGACGCGCTGCTTCGAGGTCTGCTCTTCCAGCGTGCGCTTCACGTAGTGGAAGCGCTGGCGCACCATGTCCAACTGCCCGGGGTAGAGCTTTTTGGCCTTGACCAGCACCTCCTCGCGCACGCCCACCTTGCCGAAATCGTGCAGCAGCGAGGCGTAGCGGATTTCCTTCATCTCAGTGCGCGTGAAGTGAATGGAGGCGCAGGGGCCGTTCTCGCAGCGATCCACGGCCTCCGCCAGGCCGACGCTCAGGTTGGCCACGCGGAAGGAGTGGCCGCTGGTGGCGGGGTCGCGCGACTCAATGGCGATGACGGAGGCGCGCACGAAGCCCTCAAACAGCGCCTGGATGGCGGCGTAAAGCTGCGAGTTTTCCAGCGCCACCGCCGCCTGGCTGGCCAGCGACGAGGCGATTTCCTGCATGTGCGCGTTGTAAGGCACCACCTGCGCGGTGACCGCCGCCACCGTGTCCAAACGCGCGCCGGGGTCGCGCTTGGCGTTGATCAACTGCACCACGCCCACGATCTCATCCTTCTGATTGCGCATGGGCACGGCCAGAATGGACTTGGTGCGGTAGCCGGAGTCCTCGTCGTACTTGCGGTTGATGGCGTAAGGGACGTTCTCCGGCAGGCGATAGGCGTCGGCCAGATTCACGGTTTGCCCGGTCAGGGCCACGTAGCCGGCGATGGACTTCTCGCTGATCTCCATGGTGGATTCGCGAAAAGGCACGGACGCGGTGTCGTTCTGCGCCAGCTTGAAGCGCAAACGCTTCTTGGGCTCCTTGTGCTGCACCATGATGAGCTTGCCGCTCTCGTCGGCCTCGGCGCTGGAGACTTCGTCCACGGTCTCGGCGTTCTCGACGATGTAAAGCGAGCCGGCGTCGGAAATGGTGATGGCGCGCGTTTTGGTGAGGATCAGCTCCAGCAGCTTTTCCGTATCGTGCTCGGCGGAAAGCGCAGCGCCGATCTGGTTCAGCTCGTAGATTTCGCGTTCCGCCCCGGCCACGCGCTCGTTCAGCTCCTGGCGTGTTTCGAGCAGCCGGATGTGGTCCAGAGCGTTGTCCACCATGCGCTCCAGGAGGGCGCCGGGGGTCTCCGGCGGCAGGTAGGCGTAGACGGCGCCGTCGGCGCGCGGATCTTCGAAGCGGCCTTCCGCCAGCGCGATAATGCGCGTGTGCGGCGCGCGCAACTGCCGGTAGTGATCCAGAATCATCTGCTCGGAGGTGGTGATGAGGATGCGCTCCAGCGTGGGCGCCAAGCCGTCCTGGCTTTCGAACGCTATGCGGCGATAGCGTTGCACGTCCAGCATGACGCGCTTGCCGCGCTCGTCGCCCTCAAAGTACATCACCACCGGCAGCGAGCGCACCGGACTGGGGACCACAGGTTGAACTTCGGCGTCCATGCTGGTCAGGGGGCAAAACCTTGCGGGAAGCGGCGGGTCGCGGCTGGTGCGGGTTCCGCCCGCCGGCCCGGCTGATTCGTCCCCGGTTGCGGCATAACTATAGCAGAAGCAATTCGGGGCGGGCCGCAAGAAACCCCGGCGGCCTGCAAGCCGCCGCCACCGCCGGGCGCCGGCGCTCGGGCGCGCTATCCGGGAAGAGCCACGGCTGGTGAAAATAAATGTCTCCGCGCTTGAAACTTTTGGCCGCGTTCTGCATCCGCCAGCCCATAAAGATGGGGCTTGTGTCCAACCCGGAGTTTTGCTACAAGTGCGCACTCAGGCGCGTCAGCGCCAACAGAGGAGTCCCCTATGCATCGCCCGAAGAAACAAATGTTCCGCGCAGCGCTCGCAGCCTTGTTGATGATGGGTATCACCCTGCCCCTTGGAGCGCAGGTGAGCGGCGGCACCATTCTCGGCCACGTCAAGGACAGCAGTGGCGCCGTGGTCAGCGGCGCCAGCGTTGAAGTTACCAGCAAGAACACCGGACAAAAGCGCACCACGCAGAGCGGCGGAGACGGCGCTTTCGTAATCACCAATTTGCAGCCCGGCCCTTATACGCTCTCCGTCGCCCAGAGCGGCTTCGCCACGCAGGTGCGGGAAGTCTCGGTGCTGGTCGGCCAGTCCATGAACCTGGAGTTCACGATTTCGCCCGCCGCGCGCCAGGAGGAAGTGAAGGTTGAGGCGGAGACACCTCTGATTGAGACCAACACGGCAACGGTGCACAAGAACATCACGCCGCAGCAGGTGGATACGCTGCCCATCAACGGGCGCGACTTTTCCACGCTGTCGGCGCTGGTGCCGGGCGTGACTACGGGGAACACCTCGATCAACGCCAACTACGACCCGGTGAAGCGCAACGTGCCCGCCATCGCCATCAACGGGCAGAGCGGGCGCAATTTGTTTTTCTTTCAACTTTTGCTGCCGTTTGTCTGGGC
>CAYRII010000295.1:0-3324 GCA_964424245.1 uncultured Terriglobales bacterium
GGCCCAACGTGATGATGGGTTACCTGGGACGGCCGGAGAAGACGGCCGAAGTGCTGCAGGACGGGTGGTACAACACCGGCGACATCGCCGCCATGGACGAGGACGGGTTCCTGGCCATCTCCGACCGGCTGAGCCGCTTCAGCAAGATTGGCGGAGAGATGGTGCCGCATCTGAAAGTGGAAGAAAAGCTGCACGAGCTGGCCGAGGTCGCCGAACAGACGTTTGCCGTGACCGCGCTGCCCGACGAGAAAAAAGGCGAACGCCTGGTGGTGCTGCACACGCTTCCGCAAGACAAGCTGGCAGAGGTGCTGGAAAAATTTGCCGCCTGCGATCTGCCGCCGCTGTGGAAGCCGCGCGCGCCGCAGTTTGTGCGCGTGGAGGCGCTGCCCTACCTGGGAACGGGAAAGCTCGACCTGCGACGGATGCGGCAGATGGCAGCGGAGCACACGGGCGCAAGCGCAGGCTGAGCCCGGAGCCAGCGCGCCCGCGCTTTCCGAACGGCAGCCGCCCTACTTGCTGGTGCGCGACAGCGTGATGCGGGAGCCCTCGCCCTGGGCTTCGATGAGCACAGTAATCATGCCATCGGGTATCTGGGACATGATGGTGTGCGTATCGCCCTGGGTTCCGGAGATGTGAGCCTTGGGAAACTCCTTGCGGTAGAACTCAGCCACCTTGTCCGGCGAGTCGTCGGATTCAAAGATGGCGGTGGTCGCTTTCACGCCGCCAAAATTCACGGAGCCGCCTCCTTCCGCCGAGGTGGCGCCGGGATAGATCTTGATGCCCAGGTCTTCGGCGGCGCGCGCGGAATCCTGATGGGCCTCGATGGTGCCCATGGGCGTCTGGATGCGCGTTCCGCCATCTTCCTCGACGACCACGCTCTTGGCGAAGCGGTAGCCGATGTAAGTGACGACGCCGGTGGCCACGACTCCGAGGAGGAAAAGTCCACCCAGGACGAGGAGCACAATCTTCAGGACGTTGCTGCCGCCTTTGGCCGGCGCCGGTTGAGCCGAAGCTGCCGCTGCCGGGGCGGCCGCGGGCTTGGCGGCGGGGGTCATGCCAGAGGAGGCGGGCGCGCCGCACTTGGTGCAGAAGGCGGTTGTCGGTTCTATGTTGGCTCCGCAGGAAGTACAGAACGGCATGGGTCACCTCTGAATCGGCTGAAGGTTGCCAGCACGGATTGGCGGCCAGAGTATAGCGCAGAAAAGGGCCCCAAGCATGATGGCGAGGCCTAGCGGAAGTCGGTTAGAAGGACAACGTCACTGGAGCGCGTGCCGCGCACCACGGCGAGCTGCTTGCCGTCGCGCGACCAGGCGTAGTTGAAAATCTCGTCGGCCGGGAAGCTGGTCAACTGGCGCGGCTTGCCGCCACCTGCGGGCTGAAACCAGAGGTTGGAGACACCGTTTTTCGTGTCCACGTAGGTCAGGCCCTTGCCGTCGCGCGACCAACGAATGGTGCCTATCCGCGCGATGTCGAACTCCTGCAGCGGCTCACCGCCGTCCAGGGGCCGGATCACGACCCGGGCACGCAACTGTACTGCATCCAGATAGGAGTATTCCAACAGCCTTCCATCAGGAGAAAGGGCAGCCCTGCCGGCGCCGGGGACGGCAACCACCGGCTCGCCGCCATCCGCGGGCATTTTCCAGATCGCGGGTTCGCCGGTCTTGGTGGAGAAAAAGTACAGCCACTTGCCGTCGGGGGAAAAATCGATGGGAAAGTCGTTGTCGCCCCTGGTCAACTGCTTCAGGTTGGCGCCATCCAGGTCCATGCGCCAAATATTGGGGCTGCCGGTGCGCAGGGAGGTAAAGACAATGGTGCGGCCATCGGGAGAGACCAAAGGAGCGGTGTCGGCAGCGGGATGGGTGGTCAACTGGCGAGCGTTCGCGCCGTCCGCGTCCATGATCCAGAGGTCAAGATTGCCGCTGGCGTTGGAGCAATAGACCAGGCGGCCATCCGGGGTCCAGGAAAGGCCGATGAGTCCATCGTACTTGCCGGTTCCGGAGGAGACCTGGCGGGCGCGCGCGGCATCCGCCGCGGGGCCGACCCAGAGGCCGGTCAACTGCTCTCCCTGGACGGTGACCAGGGACTTGGAATCGCCGGAGAGGCTGACGTCGCTGTAGTCATTCAGGTCGTTGGTGAGACGGCTGACGGCGCCCTTGGGATAGGAGACCAGCCAGAGCTGATCGCCGAAGGAGCCGCGCTCGTCGGCCTCCACGATGAGGCCGCTACCGTCGGAGAGCCACGCCACGCGCTTGGCTTCAAACCATTCCTGAGAGGTCAGAGGCTTTTCCGCTCCGCCCGGCACAGAAACACCGACAATCGTGGTGCGCTGGCTACCGGCGAGGGTGCCGGCATTGACGGCGACCATGTTTCCATCCGGTGACCAGGACGGCCGGTAGTTGCCAAAGAACGCCGGGTTCTTGCGCACCGCCAGCTTGCGCTCGCCGGTGCCGTCGGCGCCGGCCAGCATGAGGGCCCACTCGCCGCTCGCGGGATAGCCGCGCATGAAGACCAACTGGGTGCCGTCCGGGGAGAAGCTGGGAGGAGTGTCAATATCGTTGAGCAGCTTGCGCGCAGTGCCTCCGAGGACGGGAACCTGGTAGAGCGCGCTCAGCAGCGGATTGGAGGCTTCCGAGCGTATGAAGTAGACAAAGTTGCCATCCTGGGAAAAGGTCATGCCGCGGTAAAAGGCGTTCGCGGGCGGGACAATTTCGACGTTGCTGGTGGTGGCCACCTGGCGCATCCAGAGGCTCTCCTTGCCTCCTTCGGCGATGGAATGCACGACATACTTGCCGTCCGGGGAGATGCTGGCGGCGCGTGACTTCCCGGTGCTGGTGAGGCGGGTGATGCGCATCTTCTCCAGCGTGAGACCGCCGGAAGGCGGGGCGGCGCCACGGAAGAAGGCGCGATAGGTGCCGTAGCCCAACAGGCCCAGCACAAGGACCAGCGCGGCGCCTGCGGCCGTCAGCCCTTTCTTGTGGCGCTGGGCGAGGGCCGCGACCACCTGGGTATCAGAGCTGGAATCGTCGAGGCGGCGGGCGGCGACAGCGGAAGACGGCGCAGCGCTCTCCGCCACGGCCGAGCGGCCGGAATCGGTATCGCGCTTGAGGCGCTTGAGATCGGCGCGCACTTCGGCGGCGGTCTGGTAGCGCAGGTCGCGGTCTTTTTCCAGGGCCTTGTGAATGATCTCCTCGAGCTTGAGGGGCAACTCGGGGTTGAGGCGCGCCGGAGCAGCGGGCGCGCGGTGCAAGATGGCGTCGAAGACGGCGGCAGAGGTGTCGCCACTGAAGGGCAGATGTCCCGTGGCCATCTCGTAGAGGACGACAC
>CAYRII010000296.1:0-782 GCA_964424245.1 uncultured Terriglobales bacterium
AGAGGGTAAGACGATGAAGCAGGACAGCAGACCGATAGAGCAATACATGGCGTTGGCGCTGCAGCCGGTGATGCGCGGCGCCCAGCAGCGCGCCGACATCGAACGCAACCTGGACCATATCGCCGAGCTGGCGCGGGCGGCCGTCTGGCTCTCGGCGATCGACCTGCCGGTGCGCCTGGTCGCCGTCCCGGAGGGGGCGTTGCAGGGGTTCACCGACGAGATCTTCGACTGGGACCACGTCGAATACGTCCGCCGCACCGCCATTGATATCCCGGGCCGCGAGACGGCCTTCCTGGGCGACCTGGCCCGGGACCTGAAGACCTTCATCGTCGCCCAGGCCAAGGCCACGCACCCGGAGTTTCCCGAGCGCTTTTTCAACTGCGCCTTCGTCATTGACCCCGACGGCCAGGTGATTCACCGGCACCACAAGGTACAGGTGTTCGCCCGCGAACATTCTACCGTGCCCCACGATGTCTGGGATCGCTGGGTCGAACTCTACGGAGACGGGCTGGACGCGTTCTTCCCGGTGACCGACACGGCGATCGGCCGCATCGGCTGCATGATCTGCATGGAGGGCAGCTATCCGGAGACGGCGCGCGGGCTGGCGATGAACGGCGCGGAGCTCGCCTACCGGCCTAGTTACCCGGAACCGTATGTGGCGAACGGCCTGTGGGAGGTGCAGAACCGGGCACGGGCACTGGATAACACCATGTACGTCATCGCGCCCAATCCGGCCGCGTACTATCCTGCGCCTGCCTCGCAATTCCCCATTGATGCCTTCG
>CAYRII010000296.1:792-3272 GCA_964424245.1 uncultured Terriglobales bacterium
ACAATACCATGTATGTCATCGCACCCAATGTTGCGGAATACTACCTTACGCCCCGCATGGAGACCCCGCTCGACATCGGGGGCGGCCATTCCATGATCGTGGACTACCAGGGGCGCGTCATCTCCAACCACGAGGCCGGCGGCAGCGCCTCCTATGCGGGGGCGATCGTCGACATCGAGGCGCTGCGCCAGTACCGCGCCCGTTCCCTGTGGGGCAACTGGCTGAAGGACCTGCGCACCGAGCAGTACCGGCTCATTTACGATCGGCCGATCTACGAGAAGAACCGGTGCCTCACGCGCCCGCCGCTCAAACACGCCGAGAACGATCGGGTCGTGCGCGCCGCGGTGGAGCTCATGCTGGAGCGCGACATCTGGAAGCGCCCGGCCTACATGCTGGAAAAAGTGGAGCCGGACACCCGGTCAAAGGCGCGCGAAACAGCCGGCACGGAAGCGGATTAACCCACACTATTCATGAATGCGCCCCCGATACGGGCTGATAGGGGTCGGGAAGGGCTATCGCCCTCCCCGCCCTCCGAACCGTACGTGCGGTTCTCCCGCATACGGCTCTCCAGTCGGTGGTTGCTTCATCAAGGTTGGCTCGCAAGGGCATGGGCTTCTGTCAGGGTGAACAGCCCACGCGCCGCGAAGTAACGGTTGGGCCAGCGCCCATGGTCAGTCCAACTGCGGCCGAACCCCGGGCGTTTCTGCTGCTTGCGCAGCAACGCCCGCAGTCGGCGCCGCACAAAGCCATCGATGGCCGGGAACTCCCATCGGTTGGCGTGCTGGAAGTACGCAAACCAGCCACGCAAGATGGGATTGAGCGCGGCAATCACCTGCCGCAGACTCCGGCCCGCGGTGCGCCGGGTCAGGCCGCGGATCTTCTCCCGCAACGCCTGCCGGCTTTTCCTGCGCACCCAGCGCCGGGCGGCCTCGAACCGGTAGCCCAGGAACTCAAAGCCCTGTCCCTTGACCCGGCAGTCACCCACCCGGGTCTTGTCCGGATGCAGGTGCAGCCCGTTGGCCTTCACCCACGCCTTGACTTCCGCCAGCGCCGCCTGTGCCTCGACCGCACCCCGGCAGAGCACGACAAAGTCGTCGGCATAGCGCACCAGGTGAAAGCCCCGCTCGGCTAGGCGCACATCCAGCGGATGCAGATACACATTGGCCAGTAACGGACTGATGACCGCCCCTTGCGGGGTGCCGCCCGTCGGCGTCCACCGGCACAGTCCCTGCATCACATCCTGCTTCAGCCAGCCGGCCAGCAACGCCAGCACGCGGCTGTCGCTGATGTGCTCGGCAACCCGTTCGAGCAGCGGCTCATGCGGAATGCTGTCGAAGTAGCTCGCCAGGTCGGCATCCACCACGTGCGTGTAACCGGCCTTCAGCAGACGGTCCACTTCTCGCAATGCATCCTTGCAGGCGCGTCCGGGACGAAAGCCATAGCTCGTCGTCAGGAACTGCTGCTCGAAGATTGGCTCAATTACCCGCTTCACCGCCGCCTGCACTACCCGGTCCTTCACCGTCGGAATGCCCAACGGCCGGGGCATGCCGCCACCTTTGGCGATCACCACCCGCCGCACCGGGTCCGGTTGATAACTCCCTGCCTGCACTGCCTCCGACAACTCCCGCAGATACCGCTCCGCCTGCGCCGCAAAGCGCGCTACGCTCTGACCATCGACACCAGCCGCGCCGGCGTTGGCCTGCACTTGCGCCCAGGCCGCTGCCAGCGTCGGCTGCCGATACACCTTGTCAATCAGACTGAACCACTTACCGCCTTTGACGCCGTTCTCCAGCGCCGCCAACATGCGCTCCGTCCAGATCCCGCGGTCCACCCACGACCAGTCCCGGCCGCCAGCAGACGAAACTTGCTTAGCCTTCTCAGACACTCCCGTTCCTTCGCTTGCGCTCTCGCAGTCTCCGGCCTTCACGCCTCCACCTTCCTGCCCCCCTTCCCTCGGCGCGGTTTCTCATCCCCGCGCCTCTCGCATCCGCCGCGTGGCCGTAGGCAGAGTCTGCACTCCCGCTTTCTGGTCCGCGTTTCCACGAAACCGGCCTTAGCCACCCGCCTCCGAATGCCTCGGTACTATGCGGGCTCTGACTCCTGCACCGCTTCACCGCCAGCGCAGGTCTCCCCGCTTAACTCGCACACCCGTCCTGACATTCCGCCTCCACCCACGTGAGTGACCCGGCCATCGCTTTCACCGCCAGCACAGCGTGACCGATGCGTTCCAGACTTCGCCTTACCCTCGCCGGCTCGTCGTCACTTCCCGCCGAATCGAGTTCGTCGCCTGCGGACTGCCAGTTCACCTCCGGTTGCTTCCCACCCCGCCTCATGACGGGTACAGTTACCTTCGGTTACGGGGCTTTGGCTTACCCCGGCACGGACTCTCACCGTGCTGAGTGTGCGCCTTCACGGGCGCACGAGGGCCGCCGTCCCCGGCGGCCGCATTCGCGCAATCACCTCACCTGGAGGGCCGCCGT
>CAYRII010000297.1:0-3233 GCA_964424245.1 uncultured Terriglobales bacterium
CGAGGCCGGCCAGATGAAACTCCGATCCAGTCAGTTCAAAGTGCAGCGCCTCCCGGGCGAAGTGGTAGGAGGCAATTCCGCGGACCTGCGCTCCGTTCTGCGAAAGGCGCAGGCTGGAGAGTTCCGCTGCACCGCCCGCTAATCGGACGTCGGCAGCAAGCGAACGGAAGGGCTCTCCGAACAACGCGCCCTCCTGCACGCTGAGGCTGCCGTGGCCTGCGAGCGCGCGCGCCGGGCCCGCAGCCTCGAAAGCCAGGTCGATGCGGCCGGTGATGGGCAGGTTGGAGCCTGCGAGTTTCTGCAATTCCGCCAGGTCAGCACCGCGAACGGAGGCGCGCAACTCCAAGGGCGAAGACTCCAGCAGGCGGCCATGGCTGAGTGCGGCGGAGAAGTCAAACAGGATGCGCGCGTTGCCGCGCTGCAGCACGGCGTTGCGCGCCGCGATGCGCTCGCTGCCGTATTCCACGTCGGCGGAAAATGAGTCCCAAGCAAGCATTGTGGTTTGGACTGGTGCGTCCGGCCGCGGCCCGGTAAAGGATTCGGCGGCGGTTTGAAGATCCAGCTCGGTGGTGAGCGCAGCGGCCTCTACGCTGCCCTGCAGCGACGGAGAGCGGAGTCGTCCGGAGAGGAAGCCGGCGAACGAGGCCTGACCGCGGGGAGCGAGCTCATGGGGCCAGGGAAAACCGAGTGCGGTGACGGCGCGCTGCAGCTCGGCCAGGTGGGCCACGGAAAGATCCACATTCAGTCGCGAAGACGGAGGCCCCAGAGCGCCTGCCGCCTGGACGCGGAGGGCCGATGCGTTGGCGCGGAATTCAGAAACCTCCAGCCGTTCAGCCGCTGCACGGTAAACGCCTTGCAGGTGCGACTCCACGGAAACCTGCCCGGCCACGAGTTGCGCCGGCGGCGCGACGTCCACGAGAAAAGCCGCCGTGGCCCTGCTCGGGCTGTCCGCCCATTCCAGTTGCACGTTCCCGCGAAGCGTGCCGGCAAGGTTCCATGTGGCGAGCGGACGCGCGGGCGTGGACAGGGCAGCGGTCAGGGCGGCCAGCTTGACTCCTTCGAGCTGCAGGCGAGCGCGGCTTCCCTGCTCACGGTCTGAAGTGGCAGCAGGACTCTTGCCACCCAGGTTGCGAACTTCGACCTCGCCTGTGGCGGTCCCTCCCAGCAGGTGAGCAAAGACATGCGACAATTTGAGGTTGCGCCGGTCCGCGTTGAACTCGGCGCCACCACTCAGGTTGGCGAGGTGCAGGCCGCCGTCGCGCCATTCCACCTGCTGCCAGCGGAGCTTTCCCGCCGCGGCAACGGTGTCGTTTTCGTACCTTCCCTCGCCCTGGAGGAACAGGCGGCCGGAGCGCAGCGGAGGAAGTCGATGCAGGCCGCGCAGCTCTCCCAGTTCCAGTTCGCCGTCCCAGGCAAGATTCACCGTGGGGCGGAGGAAGCTTTCCACTCGACCGCGGGCCTCCAGGCGCGATTTCCCTGCCCTGGCCCGCAACTGGCTCACCTCGGCCGCATCCGGCGCAATGCGAAATGCAACATCCACCGCGGCCGCAGGCGCGGCGGAACCGGCGTAGTCCAGCGCAAGCTGTGGCGTGGTGACTTCGCCGACGTAACTCTTCAAGCGCGCGGAGTAGGAAAGCAAAACGTTGACGCCCGCGGCTTGGGCAGAGAACGGGAAGCGGCGCTGGTTCCAACGCAGTTCTCCATCTGTAATGCGGATGCGGTCGAGCGCGAGATCAAACAGGGGCGCCACCGGCGAGCGGACGTCGGCCGCAACGGTGCGCGGCAAGGGCAAGTTGGTGACGCCATCCGGAAAGGTGATGAGGCGCAGCACCGGCTTTTCGACCACCAGCTCGCGCAAGCCAACTTTCGCACCCAGGAAAGAGACGACCTTCAAACGGATTTGCAGGCGGGCGACATGGAGAAACGGAGCTTCCTCAGACGGCTCGCGGCCGCGCAGCGTGAGGTTCTGCACCACGACTTCCAAACGGGACAGGCTCCAGGAAAAGGAGCCGACTTCCACCTTTCCGCCGGTGGCTTGTGCGAGAGTGTCGACAAAGGCGGCCTGCAGACGGCGCTCGAAGGAATCGCTGGAAAGATAGGCAACGGCCAGGAGAACAGCGGCCGCCAGAATCAGGAAACCGCGGCGCAACCATTTGCGGCGAGCGGGTTTTTGCGGCGCGGTGCTCATGGCATTTCGATCTCGGACTGAGAGCGCAGTGTATTCAGCCATGAGGCCAGCAGCTCATTCAGCCGCTCCTCGGTGAGGATGCGCTCGATCTGCGGTCGCACCTCGTTGAGCGGAGGCCTGGCCGCGTTGCTGCCCAAACGCGCCACGAGTTTTTCTCGGTAGTAGGTCTCGACGGAAGCGTTGTCCACGAACACGGTGGGACGGAACCGCTGGTCGATGTAGCGCTCCAGGTCAAGCTGCCGGGCCACGCGCTCCTCGAGCACGGGTAGAGTCAACCCGAATTTGGAGTAGGCGGCCTGCCAACTCTCTTCGGCTTCTAGCCCGGGCATCTGCCTGCGGATCTCCTCGAGGCGGCGCGCCACGTCCTGGGCCCCGGCATGGACAAAACCGGTGTTCTCCATTTGCTGCTCCAGCAGAGCCTGGTCTACCAGGCGCTCCAGGGTGGCGCGGTGATCTTCGCCGGTCACACTGTCCTGGGAGCACCCATTCAGAAAACATTCGAAGCGCACCGTATCGTCCAGCTCGCTGGCCAGGATGACGCGCGCATTCACAGTGGCCACGATGCGATCAATTTCCTCGCCCCGTCCGGGCACGACAAGGGCCAAGAGCGCCACCAGGGCCAGAACGAATTGTTTCTTTCCGGTCTTCAAAATGTCTGCCCAATGCTAAAGAAAAAGTTGAAGTTTTTCAGAGTTTCCGAACGGCCTGCTTCGCGCACGGGAAACGTGGGTGGATTGAGGTTGTAGCCGAAGTCAACGCGCACCGGTCCGATGGGCGTCTGGTAGCGCAAGCCCGCCCCGATGGCGTGCGAGAGATAGTTGAAGTCGCAGCGCGCAGCCAGGGTGAGGAGGCGGCAATCGCTCTCCGACTTTTGCGAGGTCCGGAAAAAGTTTCGAAACAGGTCGGCGCTAGTGGAGGAGACATTGCCGGCGTCGTGAAACAGAACGGCGCCTACTCTCTCTCGAAGGACGGGCAGAAGAAGCGGAGGAAAGCGGAGTTCGAGGCTGTTGAAAAAAATGGCCTCGCCGCCCACGGGGAACCCTGT
>CAYRII010000298.1:0-3231 GCA_964424245.1 uncultured Terriglobales bacterium
ACCGGTTCAGCCTCCAGCGGACGCACCAGCCCAGACTCCGCCGGCACCCTCCGGCTGAGTAAGTAGGTCCGAAATAGAATTTGCGGAAGTGGTGGAACTGGCAGACACACCATCTTGAGGGGGTGGCGCCGAAAGGCATGCGGGTTCAAATCCCGCCTTCCGCACCATAGGACGTGGGGCGCCACACAAGAGCGGGCAAAGCGAAGCCATCGTCAAGGTTCCTGGCGGGTTTAACTAACGAAAGGTCCGGGGCGGATGGGACTCCCCGGGAAGAAAGTCTAGAGCAATGATTCTAGCTGTCACCATCGTGCACATTCTGGTTTGCGTGTTCCTGATCGTGGTTGTTCTGTTGCAAAGCGGCAAGAGCGCGGACATCGCGGCGGCGTTCGGCGGCATGGGCAGCCAGACGGCGTTCGGGCCGCGGGGCGCGGCCACGGTGCTCTCGAAAGCTACCACCGGAGCGGCGATCCTTTTTGTGGTCACGTCCATTACGCTTTCTATCCTGGGCTCGAGGCAAAAGCCGGCCTCGGTGCTGGAAGGCGTGCAGCCGGCGGCCACGGAGACGCAGCCGGCACCGACGCAGACGCCGCCGCAGCAATAGCGCGGAGCAGTTCCCGGCCCTCCGATTTCACCCCACAAAGGATGCAAAATTCCCGGGTTTCCGGCCGAAGTGTGCTCGGGACCGGGAGAGCGGTCCACGCTGCAGGGCGCCGCGAAGAGGCGTCGGTTAGGATAAGAGCATGATCCACGAGATTCTTCCGGTGGGGCTGTTGCAGTGCAACTGCTCGGTGGTGGGCGACGAGGCCACGGGCGAGGCCATGGTGATTGATCCGGGCGACAACATCGCGGAGGTGCTGGCGCTGGTGGAAAGGCACGGTTTGCGCGTGACGCAGATTGTGATTACGCATGCGCACATTGACCACGTGGGCGGGGCGATGAAGCTGAAGGCCCTCACCGGGGCGCCCATCCTCCTGAACCAGAATGATGTGGCGCTGCTCAAGATGCTGGACGTGCAGGCGACGTGGATTGGAGTGGCGCCGCCGGGCGCGGTCGAGATCGACGGCGACGTGGCTGCGGGCGACATGGTGCAGGCCGGCGGCATCCGCGCTACGGTGATGCACACCCCGGGACACACCGAGGGCAGCGTGTGCCTCTACATTCCTGCGGAGAAGACCTTGATCGCCGGGGACACGCTGTTTGCCGGCAGCATCGGCCGTACCGATCTGCCGGGCGGATCCTACAAGAAGATTCTCACCTCACTGCACGAGCAGGTGCTGGCGCTGCCGGATGAGACGGTGGTGGTGCCGGGACACGGGCCGCTGACCTCCATCGGCCGCGAGCGGGAGACGAACCCGTTCCTGGTGCGAGGCTAGGAAGAGCTTCAGGCCAACCGTTTACGGTGTGACCTCTGCAAAGGCCTCCAGGATTTTGGGCGATAGATATTTCTCGTCCGGGGCCTTGAAACCGCCCGTCTGCTTGGCAAGGCGGAAGGCGGCCTGGGCGTCGGTGTACAGCCTGCGATCATCGGCCCGGGCGCCATTCAAATAGAAGCGCGTGAGCCGGGAGGCGCCGAGGAAGAAGTTGCTGAGGCCCACCTTGCCGCCGTTGAAGTTCAAATAGTCGCGAATGTGCACTTCGGCATCGGTGTAGAGGCCCTGGTAGAACTCGGTGATGGCCTTGGCCAGAAGCACGTCGGCTTCCGAGCTGGCCTGCTGTTTCTCCGCAGTGCTTTCCTTGGGCAGGGTCTCCAGGGCGAGTCGCACGGTGCGATTGTTGGGCTCGACGGAGAGGATGGCGAGGTATTTGCCCTTCGCGGTGGCAATATCGCCGCGGCCTTTGGCGGCTTCGGCTTCACGCTGCAGGCGCGCGACATCTACGGCGGGCAGGGAGGGCGCCTTGACCGCTTCTTCCACCTTGCGCTCCGGCGGCTTGACGACCGGCGGACCAGTATCAACAGGCCGGGAGGGCGTTGCCGCGGGGGTCGTTGCCGCGGTGGTCGAGGGAGCCGGAGCCGTCGTAGTCGGCGCTGGCGCCGACGCGGCGGCCAGAGCAGTCCTTGCACCCTGCACCTTGGCCTGCGGGTCACCAGGGCCGTCCGACTTGAGCCTGGCGGCGTCCTCGTAAGCCTGGACGGCGCCATTGAAATTCTTGGCGGCGGACAGCCGGTCGCCTTCGTTCATGGCCTGTTCGTATTTGAGGATGCGATTGAGATAGTTCTTAGCTTCACCCTCGCGGCTGCCGGAAACCTGATTGAAGAGGTTGCGCGCGCCGCCAAAGTCGTTGCGATTGAACGCCTGGATGCCCTGGTCAAACCTGGCCTTGCTGGCAGCCTCGTTCTGCTCGGTTTCCGCAGCAGACTTGGCGGCAGCGCGGGCGGCGGGGATGCGGCCCAGGAGCTGGCGCGCTTCCTCCATTCGCGGGCCGCCGCGGACGTTCTTCAGTTTTTGCTCGGCGTCGTCGTACTGGCCTGCGTTAAAGGCCTTCAAGCCCTCCTGATAGCGATCTTCGTAGCGTTTCAGTTCCTTCTCCGCCTCCTGGGTCATCACCGTGCACATCTGCTGCGCATCTTTGTACTTGGAATCCATTTTGGCGATCTGGCAGAAAAGGCTGGCAGCCTCGCCGACCCGCCCGGCCTGGGAAGCCGTCATCGCCTGCTTGTAGAGATCGTCTTTCTTGTCGGCGAAGGCCGGAGCGGAGAGCAGGCACACCACGAGCAGGACGGGCCAGAAGCGGCGCTCAGAACGATTTGAGAATCTTGTCCACATCGACAGCCTCGAAGACCGGGGTGTAGCTGCCCGGTATTTCCTCGGAGACGGTAATCTCTCCGGATTTCTCGTCGCCACCGGGTCCGGCGACCACAATCTTGTACTTGCCCGGCGGCAGGTAGACGCGCAGCGGAGTGCGTACTTCGCTGGGAAGAGCAACGTTGCTTCCGCTTTCGGAAGTGATGTTCTTGACCGTGCCCCAAGGCACGGCGTTGATTTCCACAAAAGCCGTGGCGGCGGGCGCGGCAAACTGGCGATACGCCACGTAGCCAACCAGGCCCAGCACGAGCACCGCCGCGGCAGCCATGGCCATGAACTTGGGCGGGAACTTGGAGGGTGGCGGGGCGTACTCTGCCACGCGGGGCCGCGCGGGCGGCGCGTGAGCCGGCGCGGGCGCTACCGGACGGGCGGCGGGCGCAGGCGCGGCCGGCGCCACACCGTGGGCGGCCTCCTGCGTCTGAATCCC
>CAYRII010000299.1:0-355 GCA_964424245.1 uncultured Terriglobales bacterium
AGCCGCGCAGGCCGATGGCGCGGTTCTGAAAAGCCATCACCTGCTCGTGGTCGTGCGCCGACATCTGCTCGAGGAGAGACATAGACGGGTAGTTTTGACCGTGCACCGGGCGCCGTCAACCTCCAAAATGGAATGCTTCCGTGCGAAAGTTTGCTCACTCGATGATGCTGAAAATCCAGCCCGGCCCGCCGGAGCGGGCCGGGTGGACCAGGAGGCGTGGAGAAATCCGCTGCGCTATTCCGCAGGCACTTCCGCCGGAGGAGCAGCCGGCCAGGGCAGCGGCTCGGGACGTTCAATCGCCGCGCGCGGGAAAATCTTCAGGTGGAGCACCGCCAGACGGAAAGCCACCACCGCG
>CAYRII010000299.1:365-3206 GCA_964424245.1 uncultured Terriglobales bacterium
ACTCCATCCACTAAGGAACGTAGTAAGTGCCGGAGCTCTCGCGCAGCCCGGTGATGGAGACGTTGATGCGGTTGGCCATAAAGCCCATCACCACCGAGGCGCTGCCCCAGTAGAGCCACTGCGGGTCCCAGCGCGCGCGCCGGGCGGTGAACATCACCAGCGGCACAATCAGGAACAGGGTGATTTCCACCCAGAACAGCCAGGTCTCTTCGCGCGGCACCCACAGCCAGTTCCAGCCGCCGCGGGTGAGCAGATCGAGCCCGCGGAAGATGGCGTAGGCGGCCAGCAGCAGGACGATGACGCGGCTCGTGTCGTGCAGAATCCGCCGGTCGATGCGCACGCCCAGCGAACGCACCGAGAGGTAGAGCGCCATAATCACCACCGCCAGCCCGGCGGGAATGGCCGAGAGGAAGAACAGCGCGGGAAGCTGCGGGCTGTACCACAGCGCGTAGAGCTTGCCCTTGGTGATGAGGAAGAGCCCGCCGAGGAACGACTGGTGCAGCGAAGAGAGAATAACGCCCACGAGCACCAGTCCGATGAGCAGGCGCTTGTGCCAGTGCAGGTAGAACTCGCGCACCGGCTTCCACGGCGCTTGCTCAAACAGCGCGGGAGAAAACTCCAGCGCCAGCACGGTGGTGTAGAGCATCACGCACCAGGCCACCTCGAACAGCACCGAGGCGCGGTTCCACATCACGATGGGATGCCAGATGCGCCAGGGCAGGCCCAGCTCGAAGAACATCCCGGCCACCACGGAAAGGTAACCGAGGAAGGAAACCAGGATGGCGGCGCGCAGCACGGGGCGGTAGCGTTCCAGTCCGAGAATGTAGACCGCCGCAGCAATGGCGAAGCCGCCCGCGGAGAGGCCCACGCCGCACAGCGTGTTCAGCCCGACCCACAGTCCCCAAGGGACCGGGTCGGAGAGATTCGTGCTGGCGTCGAGGCCCTGCGCGAAGCGCACCACGGTGGCGTAGAACCCGGCGGCGAGGATGGCGGTGACCACCACGCGCCAGAAGGTGATTTTGGGGGGCTTCAGTTCGGAGGTTGCGGCAGCAAGTTTAGTAAGTGCGAACATTGCTCAGCTCCTTTCCCCGCTCTCGAACCACGAATCCGGTGGCGAAGTTTCTTCCGCCGCCCGCTCGGCCGATTCGGCGAGGGCCACTTCCTGACGGCGCCGCGTAATCCAATAGAGCACGGCGAGCAAGGCGGTGCCCACGGTGACCACGGTGGGCACGTCGTTCAGTGCGGTGGCGGTGAGCACGGGCAGCGGCTGCGAGCTCGGCGGCGTGACGAAGCCCAGCTCCTCAAAGGGCACGTCGGAGATGAAGAGCACCGACGTGCCGCCCATCTCCTCAGCGCCATAGATGCGCTGGACGTATCCGCGTTCCTCGTAGAGGCGGCGGCGCGCCTCGGCCAGCATCGCGTCGCGGTCGGCGAAGATGACCGCCTGCACCGGACAGACCTCGACGCAGGCGGGCGTGGCGCCCGCGACCACGCGCTCGGCGCAGAGGTCGCACTTGCGCACATAGGGCGCCAGCTTGTTCCACTCGTAGGTGGGTACCTGGTAGGGGCAGGCCAGCATACAGTAGCGGCAGCCGATGCACTTGTCCGCGAGATAGACCACCGGCCCGGCTTCGGTCTTCTTCAGCGCGCCCACCGGGCAGACGGAAGCACAGGCCGGCTCCTGGCAGTGCATACACAGCCGGCGGACGAATTTTCCTTTGTGCTCCTGCACCACAGTCAGCGCGGTGGCGGAAAGCCGCGGCTCGGGCTCCTCCGGGAAGGATGCGGAAACATCTTTAGTAAGCGTAAGGTTGTGAATCTGCTTGCAGGCCAGCTCGCATTGCTGGCAGCCGATGCACCGGGTGATGTCGATCAGCATCGCTTTGGGTTTTGTGTTCGCTTCGCTCAGGGCTGGCATTTTGCGTTCTCCTTGGCACTCCCGAACATTCGCACTTGCTCACATCGGGGCTGCTTTGTCTCCGGCTCTCAAGTCAGGAAGAATTCGCGGATGAGCCGGCGCTGCAGCTTGGGCTCGACCTGGGAGAGCAGGCCCTGGATGGGCAGCCCGCCGTCCTGCGCCATCCGTTCGCTTCGCTCAGGACAGGCCGGCGCCACCACCTGCGAAGTCATCGCCGCCAGCCGGTCCAGGTTGTTCTGCATCCAGGCCGGGGCCAGCGCGCTGCGAATCAAATTGCTGAGGTTGGTCTTCAGGTCGGGCGATTGAATCGCCAGCACCCATCCCTCGCCGTAGGGATCGCGGATGGCCAGGTCCGGGTCCGCCACCACCGCGGGATTCACTTCGCTCACCACACCCTCGACGGGCGCGAGCATTTCCACGCTCATCCCGTTGCGGGAGACGGTCCAGATTTTCTGTCCCTGGCGAACCCAGCGGTTCGGCCGGGCGGTTTCAATCTTGTCCGCTTTTCCCAGCAGCTTGGCGGCAAAGCTATCCAGCCCGACGCGCACGTGCTGGCCGGCCTCCTGCGCCGCCCAGGTGTGGCCCTGGTGGAAGCTGTAGCCCTCGGGAAATTCCAGCCCGTAGGCACGAATCATTTTTGCCGGCGAGACGGCGCGTTGCGCCAGCAGCGGCCCCGTGGCCACCACCGGCTGCTGACGGCTGCGGTAGTAGCTCACCGTGATGAACAGAAGAAACGTCACCAGCGTGAAGAGGATTGACATCGTTCCCCCTTTCCTGTCGCGCCGCCAACTTGGCGGCGTTGCGACTGCACTTTCTCTAAAGGCAGGCGAGGGGCCGAACGCTCTGCTCAGCGCGGAATGAAAACAGAGGATTTCGGAGGCGGAGTTTGAGCAGCGTCAGGCGGATGCTTGCAGTTTGCAGTG
>CAYRII010000300.1:0-3190 GCA_964424245.1 uncultured Terriglobales bacterium
TTTGTGCAACCCCTTGGCCAGGCGTTGCCCGCGCAGGTGGCGGACTTTGTCCGCCAACGTTTTTTCAGCCCGCCGGCCTTTTCGCGCTGACACACGCAGGTATCTTTCTTGTTGACCATTGCGAAAATCACGAAGATAATTTTGTGTTTTTGGCGCGCAACTCTTTGTGATTAGAAGGGCTGAGGGGGCTAAGCACGTCTACACCTGATCCCCGGCACGCCGCTTGTTTGCCTGCGAGGTCCGTCAGCAGGCGTAGCACGCGCCAGGAAGCCCATCTGGTGGGGGAGGGAAGCAGCAGCAGGCCTGGATCCAGAAGGGCAAAGTGCACGACAAGGTAGACGTTTGATTTTCGTGCTGACCGAGACGTGAGCCCAGAATCCTAGGCTGACGCAAACAGTGAGAGGCTGATGGCAGAAGGGGCCAAAATCGGACTGGAACCACCGCCCGACCTGCGGCTGAACCGCGCCGGCGCAGGCCCGGGGATTGCCTATGCCGAGCCCGCGCTGGAAGAGCGGCTCGAGGAAGCCATTGACCGCGGCGCGCGCTACCTGCTTTCCCTGCAAGCTCCGGAGGGTTATTGGTTGGGTGAACTTCAGGCCGACACAACTCTGGAGTCCGACTACATTTTCTTTCTTCACGTCCTGGGGAAATTCGACCGCCACCGCGTCGCCCGGCTCGCCAATTATATTCGTCGCCGGCAACTGCCCGACGGCGGCTGGAACATCTACGCGGGCGGGCCTGCCGAGCTGAACGCCACCGTCAAAGCCTACCTGGCTCTCAAGCTGGCTGGCGATTCTCCCGACGCCCCGCATCTGGCGCGCGCGCGCCGCCGGATCCACGAGCTGGGCGGGTTAGAGTCCACGAATTCCTTCACACGGTTCTATCTGGCCCTGGGCGGGGGAGTGAGCTGGGCGATGGTCCCGGCGATTCCGCCGGAGCTGATGCTCTTGCCCGCGTGGTTCTACGTCAATATCTACGAGATGTCGTCCTGGACTCGCGCCATCGTCGTGCCGTTGATGATTCTCTACGCGCACAAGCCCCGCTGGCCGCTGCCACAGCACGCCCGCGTGGACGAGCTCTTCCGCGATCCGGGAAGGAAAACCGCGCCGTTCGATTGGGACCGCGAGTTGTTCACCTGGCGTAACTTCTTCCTGGCCGTCGATCGGGGCTTCAAATTCTACGAACGGCTTCGATGGAAACCCTGGCGCGAACGCGCGCTCGAGCAGGCGCGCCGCTGGCTGCTGGAGCATCTGGAGCGCAGCAATGGCCTGGGCGCCATCTACCCGGCCATGCTCAACTCGGTGTTTGCCTTGCTGGCCTTGGGGCATTCTCCCGATGACGCGCTGACGGCGCGCGAGATCGGCCACCTGGCCCGCTTTGAAATCGAAGAAGACGATACGCTTCGTCTCCAGCCCTGTCTTTCCCCGGTTTGGGATACGGCCATCGCCATGGTCGCTTTGCAAGAAGCCGGCTTGCCTCCGGACCATCCCGCGCTTGTCAAGGCTGCCCGCTGGCTGCTGGAACATCAGATCCTCGGCCCGGGCGATTGGCAGGTGAAGAACGGCCGCGCTGAGCCCGGCGGCTGGGCGTTCGAGTTCCGCAATGATTCTTATCCCGATGTGGACGACACCGCATTCGTCCTGATGGCGCTTCAGCGAGTGGCCTATCCTGACCAGCCGCGGCTCGAGCAGGCCGTCCGCCGGGGACTGGCCTGGATGCTCAGCATGCAGAATTGCGATGGCGGCTGGGGGGCCTTTGACCGCGACAACGACTGCGCCATTCTCACGCAGGTCCCCTTTGCCGACCACAATGCGATGATCGACCCTTCGACCGCCGATGTGACGGCCCGCACGCTCGAATGCCTGGGACGCTTCGGCTGGCCCGCCTCCCACCCCATCGTCAAACGCGCGTTGGCCTTTCTGCTGCGCGACCAGACGCCCGAGGGCGCTTGGCACGGGCGTTGGGGTGTGAACTACGTCTATGGAACCAGCGGCGTGCTGCGTGCGCTCGAAACCGTCGGCCTGGCGGCGCGAGATTATGCTGAACGCGCTGTAGCTTGGTTGCGCGCCGTGCAAAATCCCGACGGGGGCTTTGGCGAGTCCTGCGCTTCCTACAACGACCGGAGCCAGAAAGCGAAAGGCGCGAGCACTCCTTCCCAGACCGCCTGGGGACTGATCGGCCTGCTGGCCGCGACCGGGCCCGCCGATCCCGCTGTGGGGCGCGCCATGCGGTATCTGGTGGAGCAGCAGGATCCCGACGGGTCATGGGATGAGGAGGCATTCACCGGCACAGGGTTTCCGTGTGTCTTCTACCTGCGGTATCACCTCTACCGGAATTATTTTCCGCTCTATGCGCTGGCGCGCTGCCGCAATTTGCTGAACGGCGCCGCCGAGTTTCAGGGCGTGCGGGTTTCGCCGCAGCAGTTCGAGCGCCGGAACGGGGCGCGGGGGAGCTGGTGAGATTTCCACTCGGTTTGACAGCGAGCTTGAGCCGGTATATTGGCGGCAAGCGGCTCCGGGGCGTCGAGAAATTCCCGCTGGTGATGATGCTGGAGCCGCTGCACGCCTGCAACCTCACCTGCACCGGCTGCGGGCGCATCCGGGAATACAAGTCCACGATCAACGAGATGCTCACCGTCGAGCAGTGCCTGGACGCGCTGGCGGAGTGCGGCGCGCCCATCGTCTCCATCTGCGGCGGCGAGCCGATGATCTATCCCGAGATCGGCCGGCTGGCGCAGCAGATTCTGGCTCGCGGCAAGCACATCTACCTCTGCACCAACGGCATGTTCATCCGCAAGCGGCTGAATGAATTTCAACCGTCGTCGCAGTTCTTCTTCAACGTGCACCTCGACGGCATGGAGCGCACCCACGACCTGTGCGTCGAGCGCGACGGCGTCTTCCGCGAAGCCGTCGAAGGTATCAAGGCTGCCAAAGCTGCCGGTTTCCTGGTGTGCTCCAACACCACCATTTATAAGCAAACCGACCTCGGCGAAATCGAGGAACTGTTTGCCTACCTGCACCAACTCGGCGTGGACGGCTACATGCTTTCCCCCGCCTACTCCTATGCCGCGGTGCAGACCAAGGACATCTTCATGTCCCGCGAGGAAGTCCGCGAGAAGTTCCGCCTCGCCAGCCAGTTCATGGAACGCTACAACGTGATGACCTCGCCCATCTACCTGGAATACCTGCGC
>CAYRII010000301.1:0-3183 GCA_964424245.1 uncultured Terriglobales bacterium
GCAGAAATAGCTCTTGCCGTAAAACTCGCCGATGTTCCACGGCTTCTCCCTGCCCACGCGATTGATGGCGCCGACGTAATAGCCGTTGGCCACGGCGTGCGCCGGCTGCTCCAGCTCCCACAGGTATTCAGAAAGACCCGCCACTGTGGCCGAGGGGTTGAAAACGATCTCGGCTCCGTTGAGCCCCAGGATGCGTGCGCCCTCGGGAAAGTGGCGATCGTAGCAGATGTAAACTCCGACGCGGGCGTGCCTGGTGGTAAAGACCGGGTATCCCAGATCGCCGGGCGCGAAATAGAACTTTTCCCAGAATCCGGGATGGCAGTGCGGGATGTGATGCTTGCGATACTTGCCCAGGTAACGCCCATCGCTGTCGATCACGGCGGCCGTGTTGTAGAACAGGCCTGTCATCTCCTGCTCGTAAACCGGAACCACCAGCGCCATGTTGTGCCGCGCCGCCACCTTCTGCATCAGCTTCGTGGTGGGGCCCTCGGGAACTTTTTCCGTCAGCTTGTACCAGCGCGTGTCCTGCTCGGCGCAAAAATACGGCCCGTAAAAAAGCTCCTGCAGGCACAGAATCTGCGTTTTCTTGCGCGCGGCCTGCTGGATCAGCTTCAAGTGCTTGTCGATCATGGCTTTCTTCAGGGCGGGCAGCGAATGGCCGGAGCCGGAAGGGATTCGCGCCTGGATGAGGCCGCAACGGACAATCCGGGGCATGGGGAACCTCCTCGGGAAACAGGAAAACTATACAGCAGGCGGACGGCCGGAGGGCACGCCTTCAATCGAGTTTCACCGCCCCTACAAGCGTTCGCACCGGGGCGACGATCATAAGGCGCAATTCGGCCTGCGGTGGGCGCGCGCGGCGCAGAAGTCCAGCCTTGGCTTCATTCCACGAGCGCGGCGCGCGACGGCCGGATTCCAGGTAGTCCAGTGCCTCCAAGCCGGCGGCGGCCACGGCGCTTGCGTTCTGGGAAAGCGGAAGGACTTCGGCGAGCAGCGAAGAGTCCCGCAGCAGAGGCTCCAAACGCGCGTGATTGTCGCGCCAGCGCGTGAGCTGCTCGCGGGCCTGGTTTTTTTCTTCCGCGGAGGCGCGGCGGGAAACGATCCGCTCCACCAGCCCGGCGAACGCCCGCGCGATGTCGCTTTCCGGCGCCGCGGTGTCCACCAGGCGATTGAGGGGCGTGGACGTCAGGTATTGGCGGGCTTTGAGCCGGGTCTCGATGTCGACCGGCTCGACGACTTCCGCCAGTGCGCGTAGCGGATCCACGGAGTGGGTGCCGGCCAGTTGCCGCAACATGGCCTCGAACCCGGATCGGTGCGAGAGGCCGACCGCTTCGAGCCGGCGGCTGGTGACCTCCAGGCGGCGGTACATGTCGTCCACGTCGCGGACCTGGGCCGGCGACCACAGGCGCTCGGCGATAGCGGCGGTGCGCGGCCAAATGCGCGAATCGACATTCTCAGGGGTGACGTACTCGGCCCACATGCAGGCCTCCCCGCCCAGAATGCGCGCCTGCTGTTTGCCGCTGAGCGCCGCGCTCTCGCCCGCCAGCGGCTCCACCAGATAGTGCCTGGCCGCCGGCTGCATGTAATCGAGGTAGTAGCCGGAGGAGAGCAGCGCGCGGTAGCCCAGCCGCGCGGAAGCGGCCAGGGAGCTCGGACCTCGCCAGGACTGCAGCACGATATCAGAAGGCAAGCCGGGATATAGGACGTTGTCCCACGCCACCAGCGTCTTTCCGTAGCGCCGCAGAATGGCTTCCGTGCGCCGCGTAAAGTGGGCCTGGAGGTCGCGCCTGGAGGCCAGGCCGCGTTCGAGCTGAAACTGCCGGATGCGGGCGTTGTTGTCCCAATCGACTCCGTTCACCTCGTCTCCGCCAAGGTGGAGGTACGCGTCGGGAAAAAGCTCCACCATCTCGCCCAGAAATTCGTCGAGGAACGCGTAGGTCTCCTCGCGGCTGGGATCCATGGCAGGGTCGAAGACTCCGAAGCCGCGCTCGATGGAGTACGCAACGGGCGCGCTGGCCAACTCCGGATGTCCCACAAACCACGACGTGGTGTGTCCGGGAACGTCGAACTCCGGCACCACGCGGATGCCGCGGTCGCGCGCGTAGGCAACCAGCCCGCGAACCTCCTCCTGGGTATAGAAAAGCCCGTCTGAACCCATCTGGTGGAGGCGGGGAAACTTGCGGCTCTCCACGCGGAAGCCCTGGTCCTCGGTCAAATGCCAGTGCAGGACATTCATCTTGAGCGCGGCCATGGCGTCGAGATTGCGGCGCACCACTGCGAGCGGCATGAAGTGGCGGCAAACGTCGAGCAGCAGCCCGCGCCAGGGAAAACGCGGGCGGTCTTCGATAATAACGGCGGGAACGGTGAAGCCGGCGGGCGCGGCCTCGACCAGTTGCAGAAACGTTTCCAGTCCGCGCAACACTCCGAGGGGCGTGGGAGCATCCAGTCTCGCGCCCGAGGGAGTCACCTCGAGACGGTAGGACTCGTCCTCATCAACGGTTTGCACCTCGGCTCCGGCCCGCACGGCGTGCAAGACGAATGTGGCGTCTTGGGACACGTCCTGGCTGGCAGGAAACTTCAAACCGGTCTGCTGTTCCAGGCGGAGCAGAAAACGCTGCGCCGCGCGCTCCAGGCGGGGCTCCCGGTGTCCGGTGAAGGCAACGCGGAATGAGCTCTCCACGCGCAGAGCGCCTTCGCCGAGGCGAACGCTGGCCGGAACCGGCATGAGATTCAGCAACCGCGGTTCCTGCGCCATGGCGAGCGGAAGCAGCAGACCCACGACCGCGCCGAAATAGAAGAATGATCGCATGCGAATCCTGGCGCCAGATGATACGTCAAAACACGCCGCGTCAGGCTAAAGAACGGCGGTTTCCTCGATCAAGCGGCCGGCGGCAAAACGTTCGTAGCCGAGCAGCGAAGCGTCCACCAGTTCGCAGGTGCCCTGGAGAATCAGGTCGGAAAGGATCTTCCCTGTGGCCGGCGCGTGCATGACTCCGTGGCCGCTGAAGCCGTTGGCGAGAAAAAATCCGGGCACGCCGGGCACCGCTCCGAGAATGGGATGGTGGTCGGGAGTCATCTCATAGAGGCCCGCCCAGGCGCGCTTGGGATTGACGGGCAGTTCCTCAAAGCAGGGGACGCGGTGGGCGGCGCGCGTGAGAACTTTTTCGATGAAGCCGGGATCGA
>CAYRII010000302.1:0-3180 GCA_964424245.1 uncultured Terriglobales bacterium
ATTCAAGCCCACGCCGTGCACCAGCAGGTTCGTTTCCGGCAGGATGGCCGCGGCAGCGAGGAAAAACACTGCCGAGGAAAGGTCGCCGGGAACGCCGAGTTGCCGCGCTGCGAGTTCCCCGCCGCCTTCGACGCGGGTCGTGCCGTCGATCCGTTCCACCCTGGCGCCAAATTCGCCCAGGGCAACTTCGAGGTGGTCGCGCGTGCGCACCGGCTCAACCACCGCAGTCGCCCCTGCGGCATACAGCCCCGCCAACAGCACCGCGGATTTCACTTGCGCGCTGGCCACCGGGAGTGTGTATTCAATCGCCTGGAGGCTGGCGCCGCAAATCTCCAGCGGCGCAAATTCCGCCTCCCGCGCGCGGATCCGCGCGCCCATGCGCACCAGCGGCTCAATCACCCGGCCCATCGGCCGGCGCCGCAGCGACTCGTCTCCGGTGATCACGGACTCAAACGCCTGCCCCGCCAGCACCCCCGCCAGCAGCCGCATTGTCGTGCCCGAATTGCCGGCGTGGAGCTCGCCGCGTGGCGCGCTCAGTCCGTGCAAGCCCGCGCCGGTGATGCTCACGCGGTCCTTCTCCGTTTGGATGGCCACGCCCAGCCGCCGCAGGCAATCCAGCGTGCGCTCGCAATCCTCCGCCGTCGCATAGTTCTGGATCTCGCTCGTGCCCTCCGCCAGCGCGGCAAGAATCGCATAGCGGTGCGAGATGGACTTGTCCCCGGGCACCTCGACCGCGCCCGTCATCCCCCGCCCCGGCACAATGATCTGCTCTGCCACAGGTATCGCTCTTTGTCATTCTCAGCGAAGCCTGCCTGCGGCAGGCAGGTCGCCGCTACTACCGTGCCATCTCTTGTTTCTTCTGTAGAGGCGGGTTTATCCCGCCGCTCTCGGGTGGCTTTATCCTCGCCCTGCTACACTCCCGCCCCGCAAAAAATTCTAGCACGCCCCGTGCCACAGGCACTCTTGCATGGGTGCCCCATCCATCGTCTTCGGATGGGTGGGGAATGTCATTTCACGCTTCTTGTGCCCCGGACTTCCTCTAGCGGTGCCACAGGCACCTGTGGCGTTCCGTTAGGGGGTCAGCGCTTTAGCAGGAGGCTGAAAAACGCCCTCGAGCCCTGTTGGTGCCCCTTTTGCTGATGCTCGCGCGTTGATAGGGGTAGGGAGAACCGATTGAAGTCGATCCCCCCTCCCTCCGAACCGGACAAGCGGGTCTCCCGCATCCGGCTCTCCAGTTGGTGGTGTCACCTCCGAGAGGGTTGACAGGCCAAGCCATGAGCCGCAGTGAAGGAGAACAGCCCCTGCTTGGTAAAGAAAGCCTTCGGCCAACGTTGATGGTCCGCGCCTCGGCCACGTCCCGCCCGACCGCAGCGCTTGCGAAGGATGCTGCGCAATCGCATCCGCAGCCAGTTCTCCAGCGGGGGAAACGTGGTTTTATGACTGTGCTGGAAATAGTCAAACCAGCCTACCAAGGTCCGGTTCAGATCCGAGACGATGGCCTGAAAGCTCTGCCCGTTGGTGCGTCGCGTTTTGGAACGGATCGCGTCTTTGAATTTCCTGAGGCTCTTCTGACGAGGCCAGCGACGACCTCGCTCGAAGTGGTAGCCCAGAAAGTCAAAGCCGCCCGGCTGGGTGGCCTCCACAGTCCGGGTCTTTTCCGGATGCAGGCGGAGTCCCGCCGCTTCCGTCCACTTCCGCACCCACTCCAGCGCTTGCTGGGCTTCGGCTTCGCTTCGACACAAAACCACAAAGTCGTCCGCATACCGCACCATCTCGAAGCCCCCCTCGGCCAGCCCATGGTCCAGCGGGTCGAGGTAGATGTTCGAGAGCAGTGGACTGAGGACCGCCCCTTGCGGCGTACCTTCCTCCGGCGTCCATCCTTCCGCCGTCTCCAGCACCTGTTGGGTCAGGAACGCTTCGATCAGGTTCCGTACCTTGCCGTCGGACACCTTCGCGCTCACCCGCTCCAGCAACTGCCGATGCGGGATGGTGTCGAAGTAGCTTTCCAGGTCCGCGTCGACCACCCAACTGTAGCCTTCCCGCAGCAGGGCGTCCACGCGTCGCAGCGCGTCCTTGCAGCCCCGATTCGGTCGAAACCCGTAGCTGTGTGCCGCAAAGTCTCGCTCGAAAATCGGTTCCAGCACCGCTCGAAGCGCTGCTTGTACCACCCGGTCTCGAACCGTCGGAATCCCCAGCGGGCGCTTCTCCCGACTGCCCGGCTTGGGAATCCACACCCGGCGGATCGGTTGCGGACGATACCTGCCTTCCCGCAACGACCGCGAGAGCTCCTCCAGGTTCTCCTCCAAGTGGCGCTCGAATTCCTCCACCGTCTGGTGGTCCACTCCTGCCGCCCCTCCGTTCGCCTTCACTCGTGCGAAGGCTCTCCGCAGATTCGGCAGTGCGTAGACCTTATCCATCAAGCTGAACCACTGGCCTCCTTTCACTCCCTGTTCCAGAGCCGTCAACATCCGTTCCGTCCAGACCTCCGGTTCGACCCAGGCCCAGCGGGCCCAGACCTCTCCGGCTTGTTTAGTCCGTCCCGACACTGCCGCCGGTTTGCCTTCCTTCGGTCTGTCCGTCACGTCTCCACCTTCCTGCGCCCCTTCGCTCCAGGCCCGTTACGGCCCTTCCCCGCTACTATGGGCGCTCTGACTCCTGCCCGCCCGGCTCTTCGGCTCCTAACCGGCAGCATGAACACCGGCTCCTCCTACGGGCAGGTCTCCCTGATTCACATGCTCGGCCTTCCCACCATTCCGTCTCCAACCACCTGCGCGCCCTCGTCGTCGCTTTCCCACGCTACCCCTCAGCGCGCCGAGCTTCCCCCGGTTCTCCCGGAGGTCTGGGCTTCGCCTTTCGCTAGCAGGCTCGCCGGTCGCACCGGCCGAATCGAGTTTCTGATCGTACGGACTGGTCGTTCACCTCCCGTTGCTCCCCACTTCGTCTCATGACGACGCAGTTACGGTTGGTTACAGGCCGGAGAGCGTATGCCTGGAGAGGACTTTCACCTCTCCGACCAAGCACGCTTTCAGGCGCACTAGCGTCCGGCTTCAGCCGGACACTTGGGTGTTTGTTTCTAGCGATCGGCCTTCTCCCATTGCTTTCCAGCAGACCACAAACTCCTCGCGCGCAGGCCCGTGAACGCGCTGAGAGAATCAGCCAGGAGGCCGAGTATGTTGAGCT
>CAYRII010000303.1:0-3179 GCA_964424245.1 uncultured Terriglobales bacterium
GCCCAGTTGCTCCGCCCGCCGCTCGGCCCACAACCGCAGCAGGCTGCGGGCGAGGATCAGGCCGAAGACCAGCAGCGCGGCGACGATGAACGTGGAAACCGCGTAGAGGACGACGACCTCGTTCCAGTGTGTCAGCTCGAAGGGCAAGTTCAGCGAGCCCAGCGTGAAGACGGCCGCGGCCAGCAGCACCACCAGCACGCCGCCGAAGGCCAGCCAGAGCTGGCTTGTCCTGCTGCGCGCGCTCATGTTCGCGGCTCCAGGAAAGGCCCCAGCGGGCACTCGTCGCACCGCGCCACGCGTGGCCGGCACCAAGTCTTGCCGACGTGCACCAGCAGCGCGTGGTACTCGTTGTACAGGCGTGGATCGCGCGGCAAGCTCTGCTCGAACAGGCGTCGAATCTCTTCGTAACCCGCTTGCGCGTCCACCAGCCCGTGCCGCAGGAGGATTCGCCTGGTATAGGCGTCTACGACAAAGATGGGATGGTTGCCGGCGTACAGCAGGATCGAGTCCGCCGTTTCCGGCCCGATGCCGTGGACACCCAACAGCATCCGGCGCAGCTGCGCTGTCGGCGTCCGAAACATCCGAGCCAGTGACCCGCCGAACTCCCGGCGCAAGAAGCGCACGAAGGCCTTCAGCTTTTTCGCCTTCTGGCGAAAGTAACCCGAAGGACGCACCAGGCGGGCTAGCTTGCCCAGGGGCATGTGCTCGATGCCGCGGGGTGTCAGCAGCCGGGCCTGGCGCAGCCGCGAAACAGCGCGCTCGACGTTTCCCCAAGCCGTGCTCTGCGCAAGAATTGCCCCGACAATCACCTCAAAGGGTGTTCGTGCGGGCCACCAGTCCTGCGGGCCCAGCGCGGCGTAGAGCGCCTCGTAGAACTCGGGCAGCACCCGCAGCAGCCTTTGCTGCGGCGGAGAACCCAGAACGGTTAGAGAGGCCGCGCTGCGTTGCAGTTGCGCTGTCGTTGCCATGCCTAGGGGGAAGATAACGGGCGCGGTTGGGCAAGTCAAGGCAGGTCGTGTGTTGGAAAAGCCACATTTGTCAGCTTGACAAAGCCGCCCCGTTTTCTTACGATGACAGAAACTTGCGGGTGAAAAGGCTTTGGGTGCTATTGCAGCGCGTTCACATTACGGCCTCGGCAGGAAGCCCGCCCCAGGAGCCGTGTGATGTCTGCCCGGCTGGGCGAGATTCTGGTCAAAGAGAACCTGATTAATCAGGAACAGCTGAAGCACGCGCTCGACTACCAGAAGCAGCATGGCGGGCGGCTGGGCACGTGCCTGGTGAAGATGGGCTTGGTCACCGATGACGAAGTCACCGCCGTGCTTTCCCGCCAGTATGGTGTTCCCTCAATCAACCTGAAGTTCTACGAAGTCGATCCCATGGTGACCAAGTTGATCCCGCAGGAAACCGCGGTTCGCTACCAGATTGTGCCGCTCTCGCGTGTGGGCTCCACGCTGACGATCGCGATGACTGACCCGACAAACGTCTTCGCGATGGACGACATCAAGTTCATGACCGGATTCAACGTCGAGCCCGTCGTGGCTTCTGAATCGGCCATTGCCGAGGCCATCCAGAAGTTTTACGGCGAGGTGGCCACCGTCCAGGAACTCGACAAAGTGATGAAAGACCTGGCGGGCGAGGAGGCCGACCTGGAGCTGGCTGCCGAAGAAGCGGAGATGGACCTAGCCACGCTCGAGAAGGCCGCTGAGGAAGCGCCCATCATCAAATTGGTGAATCTGATCCTCACCGATTCGGTCAAGCGCGGGGCCAGCGACATCCACATCGAGCCGTATGAAAAGGAGTACCGCGTCCGGTTCCGGGTTGACGGCGTGCTGCAAACGGTGATGACGCCGCCGCTGAAGTTGAAAGACGCCATCACCAGCCGCGTCAAGATCATGTCCAAGCTCGACATCAGCGAGAAGCGCCTGCCGCAGGACGGACGCATCATGATCAAGTATTCCAAGGACGGGAAGAAAAAGGAGTTGGACTTCCGCGTTTCTGTCGTCCCGACCCTGTTCGGCGAAAAGATCGTGCTCCGCTTGCTGGACAAGGAAAACCTGCGGCTGGATATGACCAAGCTGGGCTTTGAGCAGGAGTCACTGACGAAGTTCGAGCGGGCGATTTTGAAGCCCTACGGGATGGTGCTGGTCACCGGGCCCACAGGCTCGGGCAAGACTAACACGCTGTATTCCTCGGTGGCGCGGCTGAATACGCCCGAAACGAACATCATGACCGCGGAAGATCCGGTGGAGTTCCAGCTGATGGGGATCAACCAGGTGCAGATGAAAGAGCAGATCGGGCTGAATTTTGCCGCCGCCTTGCGTTCCTTCCTGCGCCAGGACCCCAACATCATCCTGGTGGGCGAGATCCGCGACTTCGAAACGGCCGAGATTGCCGTCAAGGCCGCGCTCACCGGCCACCTGGTTCTTTCCACCCTGCACACCAACGACGCTCCCGCCACGATCAGCCGGCTGATGAACATGGGCATCGAGCCGTTCCTTGTGGCCACCTCGGTCAACCTAATTTGCGCGCAGCGCCTGATCCGGCGCATCTGCGTGAACTGCAAGGAACAACTGCCGGTGCCCGAACCCGCCCTGCTCGATGCCGGCTATACGCCCGAAGAAGTCAAAACCGTGAAGGTCTATCATGGCAAGGGCTGCAGCATATGCAACAACACCGGGTGCAAGGGCCGCACCGGGCTCTACGAGGTGATGGAAATCAGCGACGAGCTGCGCGAACTGATTTTGGTTGGGGCGTCCGCGCTGGAACTGAAGAAGAAGGCTCTGGATTTGAACATGATTACGCTTCGGCGCAGCGGGTTGGTCAAAGCGGCCGCCGGGCTGACGACGCTGGAAGAAGTGTTGCGCGAAACCGTGTTGTAAACGAGGGGGACACCATGGCCGGAGTTACGCTGAGCGAGTTGCTGAAGAAGATGATCGAAATGGGTGGCAGCGATCTGCACATCACCACCAACAGCCCCCCGCGCATCCGCATCCACGGCAAGCTCCGGCCGCTCGACATGCCGCCGCTGACCGCCTCAGACACCAAATCGCTTGCCTATAGCGTGCTCACCGACGCCCAGAAGCACCGCTTCGAGGAAAACCTCGAGCTCGACTTTTCCTTCGGGCTGAAGAACCTGGCGCGCTTTCGCGGCAATGTGTTCAATCAGCGCGGGGCGGTGG
>CAYRII010000304.1:0-3168 GCA_964424245.1 uncultured Terriglobales bacterium
CAGCGCGCGGATCATCTCGTTGGTCATATTCCGCGGGACGTCGCACAGCGCGCGGCAAGAGGAATGCGAGGCAATCACGGGGGCTTTGCTGACGGCCAGCGTGTCATAGAAGGTCTTGTCGGAGACGTGGGAGATGTCCGCGATCACACCCAGGCGGTTCAACTCGCGCACGACGTCACGGCCGAATTCGGTGAGCCCGTTGTGCTTGGGCGTGTCGGTCGAGGAGTCGGCCCAGTTTGTATTGCGGCTGTGGGCCAAGGTGAGGTAGCGGACGCCCAATGCCGCGTACGTGCGCAGCACGCCCAGGTCGTCGTCAATCATGTGGCCGCCTTCCATCCCCATCAGCACGGCGATTTTGCCCTGCTTGTGGGCGTGGCGGACTTCTGCCGCGGTAGTGGCCAGCGCCAGGTCGTTCGAGTGGATCCGAACCTGCTGGCGAACCGCATCGATGAGACGCAGCGAGCGCTTGACGGCCTCCGCGCCCGTCAGCGTGGCGGGAATGTAGATGGAGAAGAAGGCGGCATCGAGGCCGCCATCGCGCATGCGGGGCAGATCAAGATGGCCGCGGGTGTCGCGCGTGCCCAGGTCAAACTTCTCAAACAGCAGGCGCTGCGTGGTGTCCACGTGAGTATCGAGCACCAGCGCGCGCGTGTGTAGTTTCCGCGCTCGGGGCGAGATTTCCTCGGCAGGCACGGCAGAAAGCAGCAGGCCGCCGGCCGCCAGAACTGCAGTCGTAACCAAGAAGAAGGAAGCGCGCATCACCGGATTTCCCTCGTGCCGTTCCAACTCATTGTGGCTACTTCGCAGTGTTTACTTACCTCTGCCCCTCTTCAGTATCACTCGCGCCGTTGGGCACCCGCTTCGCTCCAAGGCCCACTGAGTTGGAACGGCACTAACCGAATAACCAGCCGAGGACCGCTTGCTTGATGGCCTGGCGATTGACATCGGCGATGGACTCGGTGAGCGGGATATCTTTCGGGCACACCTTGACGCAATTCTGGGCGTTGGCGCAATCCTGGACGCCGCCCGGGCCCATCACCGCCTCCAGCCGCTCCCGGGCGTGCATGGCGCCGGTGGGGTGCATGTTGAACAGGCGCACCTGGCTGAGGATGGCTGCGCCGATGAAGGCGGAGTTCTCGTTCACCTGCGGGCAGACTTCCAGGCAATTGCCGCAGCTGATGCAGCGCGATAAGGGGTAGGCCTTCTGCTGCAGCTCAGGCGACATGCGCGGCCCTTCGCCAATATGGTAGGTGCCGTCAATCGGCACCCACGCCTTCATGCGCTTCAGGTTCTCGAACATCGAGCAGCGGTCCACGACGAGGTCGCGGACCAGCGGGAACTTCTTGAGTGGTTCGAGCCGGATGGGCTGCTCGAGCGAATCCACCAGCGCCGAGCAGGCCTGGCGCGGCTGGCCGTTCACCAGCATCGCGCAAGCGCCGCAGACCTCTTCGAGGCAATTCGCGTCGTAGGCCACCGGCGAGGTCGTCCGGCCGTCGCGGGTCACGGGCCGTTCGGCAATGTCGCGCAGGCAGATGATCACGTTCATGTGCGGCCGCCAGGGCAGCTCGAATTCCTCCCAGCGCAGCGCGTCGTGCGGTGCCTGCTGGCGCTTCACCCGGACGATGACCGTTTTCTTCTCGCTCATACAGCCTCGATCGTTCCGGTCCGATCAGGTGGCCACATCGTACCGCCGGGGCCGCGGCGGAATCAGCGAGGTATCCACCGGGTCGTACTCGAACCGGATTTTGCCGCAGTCGTAGATGGCCCGGGTGGTCCGCAGCCAGCTCCTGTCGTCGCGTTCGGGAACCGCGGGCTTGTAGTGGGCGCCGCGCGACTCCTTGCGGGCGAGCGCGGCCAGGGTGATCACGCGAGCCAGCACCAGCATGTGATAGAGTTCGCGGACAAAGTTGAGCGTCTGGTTGGACCACTTCGAGCGATCCGAGAGATTGATCCGGTTGTAGCGGTCCAGCAGCTCTTGCAATTTGGCGTCGGCGCGCTCCAGGTCTTTGTCGTGGCGGATCACGGTGACGTGCTCGGTCATCCAGGCCCCCATTTGTTTCCAGATGGCGATGGGATTTTCCGAGCCGTCCTGGCGGAGCAGCTTTTCGTTTATTTCTTCCTGACGCTTGCGCTCGCGCTCGAAGACGCCGGTCGCGACGCTCTCGCAACCCTGCTCGAGGCCGCGCGCATACCGCACCGCCGCCGGGCCCGCCACCATCCCGCCAAAAATGCAGGAGACCAACGAGTTGGCGCCCAGGCGATTGGCGCCGTGATACTGGTATTCGCACTCCCCCGCCGCGTAGATCCCGGGGACGTTGGTGGCCTGGTTGTCGTTGTCCACCCAGATGCCGCCCATCGTGTAATGCATCCCCGGAAAGACCTTCATCGGTTCCTCGCGCGGGTCCACGCCGAGGAATTTCTCGTAGATCTCGAGGATGCCTTCCAGCTTGCGGTCGAGCACTTCCTGCGGGATGTGAGTGACGTCCAGATAAACGGCGGGCTCGCCGCCGATCCCCAGTTTCATCTCGAAGACGACTTTGTGGATGGCGCGCACGGCGATATCGCGCGGCACGAGGTTGCCGTACTTCGGGTACCACTCTTCGAGGAAGTAGAAGCGCTCGCTCGCGGTGATTTGGCGCGGCGGGCGCGCGTCCCCAGGCTGCTTCGGCACCCAGACGCGGCCACCTTCCCCTCGGGCCGATTCGCTCATCAGGCGCAGCTTGTCTTCGCCGGGGATGGCGGTCGGGTGCACCTGGATGAATTCGGCGTTGGCGTAGTGCACCCCCTGCTGGAACAGCGCCGACTGGGCCGCGCCGGTGCAGACCACCGAGTTGGTCGAGCGTCCAAAGATGGCCCCGATGCCTCCGGTGCAGAAGATGACGGCGTCGGCGGGAAACGTCTGCACATCCATCGTCTTCAGGTCCATGGCGCAGATGCCGCGCGAGATTCCGGTGTCGTCGATGACGGCCGAGAGGAAGGTCCAGCCTTCGTACTTGGTCACCTTGCCTTCGGCTTCAAACCGCCGCACCTGTTCGTCCAGGGCGTAAAGCATCTGCTGGCCGGTGGTGGCGCCAGCGAAGGCGGTGCGGTGATACAGCGTGCCGCCGAAGCGGCGGAAGTCGAGCAGGCCCTCGGCGGTGCGGTTGAACATCACGCCCATCCGGTCGA
>CAYRII010000305.1:0-3153 GCA_964424245.1 uncultured Terriglobales bacterium
CCCGCTGCGGTTGCTGCGAATGTAGAACCGGTCGCCGCGATGCTCCACGTAATACTCGTGGCCGGGCCGGCGCGGCTCCAGCAGATTCCACTCGCCGCCGGGCTTGCCCGCGTCGCGATAGCGCACCTCCGAGGTGGTGAGGCTGCCCGACGTCAGGAACAGGTAGCTGCGCGAACGCGAGCGCTCTACGTCCACGTTGAACATCTGGTCCTGCTCCTCGTAGACCAGCGCATCCTCTGCCTGGCCCAGACGGTGGCGATACACACGGTAGGAGCGCTTGGCGGCATCTTCCACCGTGTAGAAGAGCGTCTGGTTGTCGGCGGCCCAGGCCAGCGAGACCGTTTTGGCAATGCGCTCCGGACCAATCTTCCCGGTCTGCAGGTTCTTCACGTGCAGCACGTACTGGCGGAAGCCGGTGTTGTCCACGGAGTACGCCAGCCACTGGCCGTCATCGCTTACCTCCATGACGCCGAGGGACATGAACTTTTCGCCCTTTGCCATTTCGTTCAGGTCAAGGAACATTTCTTCGGCGGCGTCCTGCGTGCCTTTCTTGCGGCAGTAAATGGGATATTGCTTGCCTTTCTCCGTGCGCGAGTAGTAGAGGTATCCGCCCTTGCGGTAGGGAACAGAAAGGTCGGTTTCCTGAATGCGCGCCAGCATTTCCTGGTAGAGCTTCTCCTGGAGGCCCAGGGTGGGTTCCATGACGGCGTCGACGTAGGCGTTTTCCGCCTCCAGGTAGGTGCGTACCTCGGGGTTCTCTTTTTCGCGCAGCCAGTAGTAATTATCGATGCGCTGGTCGCCGTGAACCAAATCTACTTTCGGAGCTTTGCGGGCCGCGGGTGGAACGGAACGGTCCGTGGTTTGCGCAGGGGCGGCGGGCGAATTGAGGAACCCAGAAGCCATCAGGAGGAGCAAGCAAGCTAAGCGAGGCATATTGAAGGCCGACCAAAGCTGGCTAGTATAGCGGCCGGTGGACGAATCTCCAAACCTGGCCGTCCGCGATGCCTGCGCGCCTGATTCTGGCGGTGCAGGGTACAATCGGACCCTTAATTCTGGCGTCTCTTGGAGGCCCGTGTTGAAGCTGCGCCGTCTGCTCCCCAGTCTGTTCTTGTCCACTGCACTCCTGTTCGCCGCCGATGCGCCAGCACCCCGGCGAGACTCACGCGTGGCCAGCGCTGTGGAGGTCATGCGGTCGCGGCTGGTGGAGCAGCGCCGCGATTTTCACATCCACCCCGAACTCTCCAACCACGAAGAACGCACGGCGCGCGTGATTGCCGAGCGCCTTCGCGCGCTGGGCTTTGATGAAGTGAAAACTGGCGTCGCCAGACACGGTGTGGTGGCCTTGTTGAAAGGCGGGCGTCCCGGCCCGGTGGTGGCGGTGCGTGCCGATATGGACGCCCTGCCCGTCCAAGAAACCAACGACGTCCCCTACAAGTCGCAGAACCCCGGCGTGAAGCACGCCTGCGGCCACGATGCCCACATGTCCATCGCGCTGGGCGTGGCCGAAATCCTCAGCAGCATGCGCGCGGAAATTCCCGGCACGGTGAAGTTCCTTTTTCAACCCGCCGAAGAGGGGGTTCCCTCGGCGGAGAAAGCCGGAGCGTCCTTCATGATCGAAGAAGGCGCGCTGGAAAACCCGCGTCCCCAGGTCATCTTCGGCCTGCACGTGATGTCCACCATCGAAGTGGGACTGGTGGGCTACAACTCCGGGCCGGCGCTGGCGGCCTCGGACCGTTTTGTCTTGACCATTCGTGGCAAGCAGGTGCACGCCGCGTATCCCCAGGACGGCATCGATCCCGTGGTTGCCGCGTCCCAGGCGGTGCTCGCGCTGCAAACCATCCGCAGCCGGCGCGTCCACCCCGTTGACCCGCTGGTGATTTCCGTGGGCAGCATCCACGGCGGCAACCGCAACAACATCATCCCCAACGAGGTGCGGATGGAAGGCACGGTGCGCACCCTGCGCGAGGAAGTCCGCCAGCGCATCCCGGCGCTCATGCGCGAGGTGCTCGAAGGCGTCACCCGCGCCCACGGTGCCTCCTACGAGCTGGAATACTTCTTCGGAAACCCGGTTACCTACAACGATCCCAAGCTGGTCGAAGAAACGCTTCCGACGCTCTACCGCGTCCTGGGGCAGGAGCGAGTCGTCTCGCCGCCTCCGCAGATGGGTGCGGAGGACTTTGCGCAATATCAGAAGGTGATTCCTGGATTCTTTTTTCTGGTGGGTGCGGGGAACAAAAGCAAAGGCATTGTTGCGGCCCATCACACGCCGGACTTCGACATCGACGAAGAAAGCCTCTCCGTGGGCGCCAGGGCCATGACCAGCATAGTGCTGGATTATTTGGAGCGCCACGCGGGGAAGTAGAAGAAACGTAGTCCGGCTGCCATCGACCGGGCCGCCCACGGGGGTGAGGGAACTGGGTTCCCGTGGGTCGTCGTCACTCACTGCGCCTCCATGTATTTCACGACCTTGCCGCCCTCCACCAGAAACCAGCGGCCAGTCCCAGGGCAAGTGTAGATCGGCGAGGCTTCCCCAGACGGCGACAGTATGGCGCCCACTTCCCGAAGCCTGTCCCCGCATGCCAGCCGTGCCTGCTCCTCGGTCATTCCAATCGCTATCATGGACTTTCGGATGAGATCCCAGGTTGCTGGGCTCCAGGATGGGAATCGCTTTCTGGGATCATCCATGTGGAACTTTACGCTGAGCGCCCTCTCGTCGACGCCCAATACGTGGAAACGCGGATCGACTTGAACACCCTCGAGGTATCCCTCCTCGCCCGAATCGGTCCTCGCGAGGAGCTTGACAGTATCGCCACCGCCTTCGCCCCACTCGGCGGCAGTAACTGTCACTTGCGTGAGGTTTGAGATGCCCACCACCCCGGCTCCTGTCTTCAGCGTCCGCATCCCTTTTGTCCATAGCACCTTTCCGATGAGCTTCTCCGCTTCTGCCTTCTCGTCGAAGAAACCCAGATAATCGCCGGAACCGACGATCCGGACCTTGGGATCGTCCAGCTCGATGAGCACGTGATACTGGATGCCCGCCATACTCACCTTGGAACCGACGATCGTTCCGGTCTTTCCCGCGAAGCTCCGGGGAATCCCTTCCTTCGGCCTTCCCTCGAAGTGGAACTGGTAGTCTCTATAGCCGCTACGGTT
>CAYRII010000306.1:0-3148 GCA_964424245.1 uncultured Terriglobales bacterium
TGCGAGCAGGTGTGGTTGGTGCCGACCGCTGGCGTCGGTATCCGGGGAATGATGGTGTCCACGACGTTCATTCGCGGCACGCTGGATAAGCTGAAGATCTATCCAGATTACTACCATATCGCGGAATACAAGACCGCGAAGAATCTGTTCACCGAAAAGAAGTACACTCCGGCGCACCGCGAGGCGGCGGAATCGATTTTGCGCGGCATCTACGAGCAGTTTCTGAGCGAGGTGGCCGAGGCGCGGAAGATGGACCGGGCGCAATTCGAGTCGCTCGTGCAGCAGGGGCCGTTCCTTGGCGCCCAAGCGCTGGAACGGAAGCTGGTGGACCGCGCGGCCTACTGGGACGAGGTGCAGCAGTTCTTCAAGGAGAAGAACCAGGAATGGAAACCGGTGGGGCTGCGCCGCTACTTGAAGGAAGTGAAAAACGAGGGTGAGGAGAAGATCGCCGTTGTGCATGCCACCGGGACGATCATCGTTGGGGACTCTGACTACAGCCCGGCGGTTGGCTACATCATGGGCTCGGATTCGGTTGCGGCAGACCTGCGCAAAGCGCGCGAGGACAAAAGCATCAAGGCGATCGTGTTGCGGGTGGATTCCGGCGGCGGCTCTGCGGTGGCCAGCGAAATCATCCGGCGGGAAACCCAACTGGCGCGCAAGGAGAAGCCGGTGGTCGTGTCGATGTCCGACGTGGCGGGCTCGGGCGGCTATTGGATTTCGATGTCGGCCAACAAAATTGTCGCCGATCCTTCCACGATCACGGCCTCGATCGGCGTCGTGGTGGGCAAGATGAACGTCTCCGGATTTTACGACCTGCTGGGGTTGAGCACCGACCACGTCGTCACGAGCGAGAACGCCACGCTGCTATGGTCGCAGCGGAACTTCACGCCGGCACAGCGCGCCATGGTGATGAAGTTCATGCAGGAGATTTACACGAACTTCACCAAGGGCGTGGCCGAGGCGAGAAAGATGACGGTCGAGGCCGTGGACAAAATCGGCAAAGGGCGCGTCTGGACCGGCGCCCAGGCCAAGAATCTCGGACTGGTGGACGAAGTCGGCGGGCTCGACCGCGCCGTGGCCGTTGCGAGAGAGCTGGCGAAGATCGACCCGCAGAAGAAAGTCAAGCTGGTGCGTTTCCCGGAGGAAAAGCCGCTATGGAGACAGCTCCTCCCGGGGCAGGACTCGCAGGCGGCGCTGGCCGGGGCTCTGGCGGCCGAGTTGCGCCGCCTGACGCAAGTGGCCAACCCGGTGCAAGCGCGCATGCCCTTTGATCTTCAGATCCGGTAGCTGGGCTAGCCCCGACAGGGGCGGCAGAAACTCTTTCGCCCCGCTGGTGGCTTGTCACCTTTGGGTGGTTCTCTTCCACGGCTTGCGCCGTGGGCTATTTCCTTGCCCCCTGCGGGGCTCGCGGAGTTTCGAACCTACTCGTGACAGATGTGTCGGGAAGTGGGGCTGGGCTGCATGTGGATGGTCGTCAGCAGTTGGAGGGCGACGCCGTAGCGGTTCTTGTCGAGCGTGTCCACGCGGACGACCCTGGCGATATATTCCAGATTGATCGCGCCGGGAGCGAGGGAATACGGCAGGGTGACGAACAGCCGCATGCCGTGCTGGTAGCAATTGCGGTGGGTGACGAAGTAGAAGCCGTCGGCGCTGACGTTCTGAGTTGAGAGCACCTCGCTGAAGTCCCGTTCGAGGGGTTCCGAGGGCCGCACGCGCACCAATTGCGAGATCTTGGCGCGGCGCTTGCCGCGGCGGTTGCCATCGGTCTGAGGGGAGCCCCCGGGCTTTGTCAGGGTTGCGAGGTTGCTCGATGCGCTCATCTCAGCATCTCCAGTAGCTCCATCGCTCTTGTAAAGCCTCTTTGACTGGCGCGTCGCCGGTTCCTACCTTCCGTCAGCTTAGCGGTGGCATTCGCGGGTGTCTATGGAACGAAGGTTCTATTGTGGGCACGCGCTCGATTCAGGCATTTTGAGCTGTCCTTTTGCAGAGGGCGCGGGCTTGCTGACCCGGCACGCTACGCTGGCCGGGGCTACCGCCGAACCGCGAGAGAGCTCCGATACACGCGGTCGGGCAACCTTCCAGCATGGAAGCCCGACCCTGCAGAAGCTGTCGCCGCTGCCTTCCGAAAAACACGGAGTGTGCGGACCGGCACGCGCTATTGATTGATTTGCACAAGCGGCGGCCGGCGAAGACAATTCGCTTGAAGGGTCATTCGGAACAAACCTATAATCACCAAACGCCACACCGGTCTTCCGCCGACGTGGCCCCGGGAAGCAGGGAGGACCCAAATCCGGGCTGCGAAGATGCAGCGCTCTCGGCTACTTCGGCAATTCCTTCTCGTTTCCGGCGTCGCCGCCGCAATTGTCATCCTCATGAACCTTGTTTTGCAGCGGCAGTTGGCGATGCCACAACCCGACGTCAACCGGATTCGGCTCCTGGTATGGGCCTTCTGCGGGCTGGTGGCGCTGCTGGTGTTGGTTGTCGCCGTGGTCCAGGTGCGCATCGTTTCTCAGCGGATTCGGCGCTTGCTGGCGGGGATGGAAGCGATCCGGGGCGGAGAATACCCGCGCTTGCTCGTCGAAGGAAAAGACGAAGTGGCCGAACTGATGCGGGGCTTCAACCAGACGGTCGAAGAGTTGCGCCAGCGGGACGAGAAACTCAAGAGCTGGGCCGGTCAGCGGGAAACCGAACTGGTGAAGCTTTCGCAGACGCTGGAGGAGGAACGGGAGAGGCTCGAAACGGTTCTCGCCTCGATCGGCGACGGCGTGATCGTGCTGGACAGCGAGGGCAAAGTGCTGATGGGCAACCGGCGCGTCAGCGAAATCTTTGGCGTGCCGATGGACGTGCTCACGCGCGCCGACTTGGAGATGCTGATCCAGCAGGTGCGTCACCGGTTGGTGCAACCCGAGCTGGTCGAACAGAAGGTGCGGGAATTGCTTCGCAACCCCAGTCTGGTGGGCGAAATCACGCTGGAGCTGGACGAGGTGGGAGGCCAGGCGGTCCGGCTGTACTGCGCGCCGGTGCGTGGCGCCGACGGAAAAGTCCTGGGTCGGATTGCCACGTCGCTTGACCTGGGGCGGGAGCAGGAACTCGACCGCTTGAAGATGGAGTTCCTCTCGACGATCTCCCACGAGTTGCGGACGCCGCT
>CAYRII010000307.1:0-3107 GCA_964424245.1 uncultured Terriglobales bacterium
GTCAGCGAGATTGTCAAGCAAGAGCTGGCGAAGACTTAAAGAAGCCTGGCCGTCCCCATCATCGCATAACGCGCACCCAGACCCGCGCACCCTCGGGCAGTTCGCCCTCCAACTCGACTACGCCGTTGCGCACCACCCCCATAGTCTTTCCCGCACCGGTTGGGGCCTGCTTGCCGGTGGCGCGGTTAATGGCCTGATTGGCCAGCCGATCGGCCACGCGGTTTTTCTCCCGCGGAACGTGCTCGATGGAAAACCACTTCAGCCCGGCGGAGAGTTTGCGCGCCTGATCGTAGAGCGGGCGCAGTTCGGGGCTCTTCACCTTGTACTCGCCGCGCATCTGCTTGACCAGCAGTTCGGAGTCGCTCACCACGCGCAGGGCGGCGTGATGGTACTGCTGGGCGTATTCCAGGGCGGCGATCAGGCCGCAATATTCCGCGTGGTTATTGGTGTGTGCTCCCAAAAACTTGCTGAGCTCGGCCAGCCGGTGGCGCTTCTGGTCTTCGATGACCACGCCATAGGCCGAGGGGCCGGGATTGCCGCGCGCGCCGCCATCAATGTGCGCCACCACATGGCGCGGAGGCGGCGATGCGGCCTCCGGTGCGGCAAACAGCGCCCCCGACTTCTGTGCCGCCTTCGATGCTTTGGCCATGGCGCAGAGTCTATCAGGCGGGCCGGGAGAACCGGGACCCGGTGTTCAGCGGCCGTCGGCCAAACGTGTGGCCAATCGCTCCGGAAGCTTGGCCTCGATGATGCGCTTTTGCGCCTGTTCGATGTTGTACGGCACGCGATAGAAAACGATGCAGTATTTTTCTGTGTCGAAGAGCACAAAGGCAGCGCGAGCATCGCCGTCGCGCGGCTGTCCCACCGAGCCCGGGTTGATCAGGTACTTGACGTTCTGGCGCAGCGGGATCTCGTAGCTCTCCACTCCGTGGCGCAACAGGTAGCGCGGGCGCACGGTTTCCACCGTCTCCCCGTCCAGCGAAAAGGCTCCCTGGATGTGCGTGTGCCCGAAGAAGGTCAGCGGCACCTCGGCGCGCATCAGGGGCTCGACCGCATCGCGGATCACGATGACGTACTCGTCTTCGTCCAGCGGAGAGCCGTGCACGAACTGCACCCCTTCCAGTCCCTCCATGCGCAGCGGCCCCTGGGGCAGAGCGGCCAGCCACTCCAGGTTTTCCGGGGTCAGGGTCTGCTTGGTCCACAGCGCAGCCAGGCCGGCGATGGGATTGAAGTTCTCGATGCCCATCACGCCGGTGCAGGCTTTGTCATGATTGCCGCGCACCACCAGCGTTCCCAACTGGCGGGAGCGGTCCGTAACCTCGTTGGGGCTGCCACCGTAGCCCACCACATCGCCCAGGTTGACCACCACGTCATGCTCTGGAGCCGCCACCAGGGATGCTTCCAAGCCTTCCACATTGGCGTGAATATCGCTGAGTAAGAGTATGCGCACAGGTCTCGTAAATGGGGAGGCCGATTATAAATCACACCGCCGGAATCCCCTATAACCTTGAAAAAAACGTTTCCTCCTTCAGGAAACGAAGGGGGCCGGAGCAGCAGCGGCCACCGGGCAGCGCACCTGGTGCGCCTGCCCGACATCTTCGAGAAGCGGCAACGCCCGTGCACATTCTGCGACGCGCAGGGCGCAGCGCGGCTCGAACGGGCAGCCTGGCGGCATGGCCGTGATGGAAGGCACCGTGCCCTCGATGGACGGCAGCGGGCGGCCGCGTTCGGAGGCGAGCGTGGGCACGGCGCCGAGAAGCCCGCGCGTATAGGGATGCACAGCGCCGCCAAAAACCTGGCGCGCGCTGCCCGCCTCCACCAGGCAGCCGCCATACATCACCGCCACGCGGTCCGCCACCTGCGACACCACTCCCAGGTCGTGCGAAACGAACAGCATGGCGAGGCCGAATCTCTGGCGCAGCTCGGCCAGCAGTTCGAGGATCTGCGCCTGGATGGTGACATCGAGCGCGGTTGTGGGCTCGTCGGCAATCAGCAGTTGCGGCCGGTTGACAATGGCCATGGCGATCATCACCCGCTGCCGCATGCCGCCGGAGAGCTGGAAGGGGTAGTCGCGGGCGCGACGCTCGGGATCGGGAATGCCGACGTCGCCGAGGGCCTCGACGGCCAGTTGCCAGGCCTTCTCTCTGCGAATGGCAGGCTGCCGCTGCGCGACGCCGATGCCGGTGGCAACATGCCGCCCCCTGGTCGTAAGCCAGAAGAAGGGCAGCGCGAGGATGGCACGCAGCGGAATCTGAAAAATGTCGCCTAGACCAGAAGGGTCTCCGCTCTCTGCGCGCGCAAGGAGAGCCTGCAGGACGTGTTGCGGGACGCCGTGCGCCATCACCGCTTCTGCCACCTGGTGGCCGACGCGCATCACCGGGTTCAGCGCCGTCATGGGTTCCTGGAAGATCATGGCGATGCGCGCGCCGCGCACCTGGCGCATCTCTTCCCCGGAGGCAGACAATAGATCGCGACCGTCGAGCAGGACCTGTCCGCGGACGCGCGCCTGCGGAGGCAGCAGGCCCATGAGGGCCAGCGCGGTCACCGACTTGCCCGAGCCCGACTCGCCCACCAGCCCCAGGGTCTGGCCCGCAGCCAGGGTGAAGCTCACGTCGCGCACGGCGGGGTGCCACGCCCCGCCGGAGGCGAATTCCACCGTCAGGTTCCGGACTTCGAGAAGTGCGCTGGCCACGCCCGTATCCTAGCAGCCTGGCGCCGGTGCTATTGGCCGAGGATCAGCGGCAACCCGTCGCGCGAACTGCCGATTACCACGACCTTGGTGTTGTTGCTGCTTGCCAGCTTCTCCGTAGCCTCGATGCCCTTCCAGCGCAGCAGCCGCTCGTCAATGCCCTGGGCGACGATCTGCTGGAAGTCGCGGATGCCCGCGGCCTCGATGCGTTTGCGCTCCGCCTCCTGCTTCTCCTTTTGCAGGCGGAAGGACATGGCCAGCGACTCCTGCTCGGCCTGCTGCTTGAGCTCGATGGACGCCTTCAGTGTGGGCGGCAACTGGATGTCGCGCAGCAGCACGTTTTCCACCACTACGCCGCGCGGAGCCAGTTCCGTCTGCAGTTGGTCGCGGATCTGGCGGGCCACCTCTTCGCGCCCGC
>CAYRII010000308.1:0-3089 GCA_964424245.1 uncultured Terriglobales bacterium
TGTCGTCTGCCGGATGCCGGAACCTGCTATGGTTTGCCCCGCGAAGCTCGACTCCCGGTCCACGTAGATCTCTTCGATCTCCAGGCTAGGATCTCCCGTGCCCACCGCCGCCAGTTCCATGAAGTTCAGCACTTGCGGCCGCAGGAAACTCTGCGCAATACGATGTCCGGCGAACACGTAGGGCGAGATCACCGAATCCGCCCCCGCGGTCATCAAATGCTTTTCCGCGCCTTCTTCACTGGCGCGCGCGATGATCTTCAGCCCCGGATTCAGGCTGCGCGCGGTGAGCACGATGTAGATATTCGTCGCGTCCGTCGTGGTGGCGGCTACCAGTCCGCGCGCATGTTCAATGCGCGCCTGGCGCAGTGTTTCTTCCTTGGTGGCGTCGCCCACAAGGGTGGGCCATTCTTCGGCGCAACGGCTGGTCTTGGCCTCGCTGCTGTCGAGAATTACGAACGCCGCAGGTTTCGACGCCAGCTCCCGCGCCACGCTCCGTCCCACGCGCCCCGCGCCGCAAATGATGTAGTGCCCGGAGAGCCGCCCAACCTCGCGCTCCATTTTTCGCCTTCCTATGTACTGGCCAAGCTCGAATTCTAGCAAAGCCTGCGTCAGCACTCCGATGGACGTAAAAACCACGAGAACGCCCGAGCCGATGAACAGAAGGTTGAAAATCCGGCCGGTTTGCGATAGCGGGTGAATCTCCATGTAGCCCACCGTCGTCAGCGTGGTCACAGCCATGTACAGGCTGTCCAGCCACGGCCAGCCTTCGATGATGTGGAACCCCGCCGTGCCTACAACGAGCAGGGTCGCCAGCGCGATCGACAGAATCACGAAATTGCGCAGCACTTTCATCCCGGAATCCTGCCTGGGTGCCTGCGCATCATATCGTGCGTCCCATCGCTAGGCCAGGCGCTTCTCCAGCAGCAAGGCGTCCACGCTGCCTTCGTAGTACCGCGGCAGGGTTCGCAACACGGCGTAGCCGTGGCGTTTGTAGAACGCCAGCGCGGCGCTGTTGTCCACCGCCGTCTCCAGCAGGACCGCTCTGCAGCCCGCTGCCTTCAGCCGTGCTTCCGCCGCCGCCATCAGCTCCGATCCCAGCCCCGCTCGCCGCGCTCTTGCCGTGATGTCCAGCGTGATGATGTGACCCGTTTCGCTGCGTCCCCGTGCCGCCACTACGTAGCCCAGGATTTCCCCGTCCCGTTCGGCCACCAGCGTTGCCGTTCCCGGCTCCGCCAGATAAGCAGCCAGCACCCGCCGAGGATAGGCAATCCCCGGAGGAAAACATTCCTGGTCGATCTCCCAGACGCGGTCGAAGTCCTCGCGCCGGAATTCGCGCAACACCGCCTTTTCCTTTTCTGTCTTCCGTTTGGAGCGCGATGGGCCTGTCTCCGTTTGGCTCTTGGCTTTGGGCATATGTTTGTGGCCTATCGCGGATTACTTTCCACCCTTACGCAACCGTCCTTTTCAACTGCCCGCAGGCCGCAAAAATGTCCCGTCCCCGCGGCCGGCGCACGTAGGCCGGAACTCCGGCTGCAATCAGAACCTCCTGGAACGCGCGCACGCGTTCTTCTGCCGGCGTGCGAAACGCGATCCCCGGTCCCGGGTTCAGCGCAATCAGGTTCACCTTGGCGCGCAACCCGCGCAGCTGCTCCGCCAGTTGGTGCGCGTGCTCCGGCTGGTCGTTCTCCCCGTCAAGCAGCACGTACTCAAACGTCAGCCGCTCGCGCTTGCGCAGCGGAAATTCGCGCGCTGCTTCCAGCAGCGCCTCCAGGTTCCACTTGCGATTCAGCGGCATCAGCCGCGAGCGCAGTTCGTCGTTGGGCGCGTTGATGGAAATGGCCAGCTTGGGTCGCACCGCCTCCCGCCCCAGGTCGTGGATGCGCGGTACGATGCCCGCCGTGGAAACCGTCATGCGCGATTCCGCCAGCCCCGCGCCTCCCACCAGCAGCCGGACTGCTTTCAGGAAGTTCTCGTAGTTCAACAATGGCTCGCCCATCCCCATGAACACCAGGTTGACCCGTTCCCGTTCCACCACCACCTGGTGGTCGTTCAGTACCGCCAACACTTGTCCCACGATCTCGCCCGCAGTCAGGTTGCGTTTTACTCCCAGCAGCGCCGTCAGGCAAAACTGGCAGTCCACCGCACATCCCACCTGGCTGGAGACGCAGATCGTTGCCCGGCGCCGCGCTCGCCCATCCTTCTTCTTCTTCTCCGCCGTTTCCGCGCTTTTCTCCATCTCGTCGCCGGCTTCGCTTCCGTCTCCCGCTTCCCCGCCATCGCCTTCCGGCATCCACACGGTTTCCACGCTTTGTCCGTCGGAGAATTCCATCAAATAACGGATGGTGCCGTCCTCGCTGGTGAATTTTTTCCCGATGCGCGGCAGACCCACCACATGCTGTTCTCCCAGCCGGCGACGCAACTCGCGCGGCAGCGTCATCACCTTTTCCAGGTCGCCTACTCTCTGCTGGTAGATGGCCGCAAAGAGCTGTCTTCCCCTGTACTCAGGCGCGCCGGCCTCCCGCGCGAGTTCCGCTAGCTCCTCCGCGGTCAGGCCCAAAAGTTCGCTATTTCTGCGCTCCGGCATGCATCCAATTCCTTTAGATTGGGAACCCATGGGGCAGGACTGCGATTGTAACGCCGGGCATCAGGCCGGCTCCCATGAGTTCATGCAAGTTGTTGCAAATAAGAATGTTATGTCCATGTTGAATAGAGCCCTTGGATGCAAAACAGTCTCCTGTGTAACAATCTGTCGACGGGGCCATCGGGCGCCCGTCACCAGGATTGGATTCCATGACAGCCGATGAAATAAGAAACATCCGGCGCGAGGTTCTCCCCAACGGTCTCACCATCGTGACCGAGGAGATGCGGCACATCCGCTCCGTTTCCATCGGCATCTGGATCAAGACCGGCTCGCGGCACGAAGAGCCGGATTGCAACGGTGTCTCACATTTTCTGGAGCACATGGTTTTCAAGGGCACGGAAACCCGCAGCGCCCAGGACATCGCCCGCCAGGTGGATTCGATCGGCGGCAACCTCGACGCCTTCACCGCCAAAGAGTGCACCTGCTTCAGCGCCAAGGTGCTCGATGA
>CAYRII010000309.1:0-3084 GCA_964424245.1 uncultured Terriglobales bacterium
TCCGGCCCTGCTCCACGCGCAGCCAGAAGGCGCGCGCCGCCCCGGCGACGAGAAACCGCGACGTGTCCGTCTTGTTCTCGCGCGAAGTTTCTTCGTCGAGCGCGACGCCGTGCGCGCTGGGGGCGCAATCGCAGGGCTCGCCGTGCAGCGAGCAGAAGCCGTGGCCGTACTGCGTGATTTTCAGCGCGGTCCACTGCGCCTCGGGAATGGCGCGGATGAGGTCCGCCACCAGCGCCGTCTTTCCGATATTGCGGCTGTGCCCGCCGATGACCAGAGTGTGCATAAGCTGCTTGCGATTATGCGCCCCACGGCGAAAGCTGTACAATGCGCCGAATCTGAACTTGGCGCTGGTGGGATTTTGTTCATCGGACACTACAGCGTGTGTTTCGCGGTGAAACGGGCCGAGCCGCGCCTCCCCCTCTGGGTTCTGTTCCTGGCCGTGCAGTTCGTGGATGTGTTTTGGTGTTTGTTCGTCCTGCTCGGCATTGAGAAAGCCCGCATCACACACGACAATCCGGGATCGCTTCCGCTGGACCTCTTCTATATGCCTTACACCCACAGCTTGGTCGCAGCACTCGTCTGGTCGGGCTTTGCGTACGCAATTTGCAGGTGGCTGGCGCCAGCGAGAATCTCCGCGGCGCGCCGCGCACCGGCTGTGGTGGCCCTGGCAGTGTTTTCACACTGGTTGCTTGATGTGCTGGTGCACCGCCCCGATTTGCCGCTTTACGGCGACACGCACAAACTCGGTCTGGCGCTGTGGAATTTTCCGCTTCCCGCGCTGGCGCTCGAAGCCGGACTGTACTATGGCGCCCTTTGGTTTTATCTGCGCGCCTCGCCCACAAAGAACTTCGCAGGCAAGTATGGATTGGCCCTGCTGGGAATAGCGATTCTGGCAATTCAAGTGGTGGTTTTCTGGTGGCCGGTGCTGCCAGATGAGAAAACTGCCGCGATCCTATTCCTGGCCGGGTATTTGCAGATTGCCTTCCTGGCAGGCTGGCTCGAAAAGAAAGCGGTCCCTCTAGGATAACAGGCCCAGCCGGCGAAGCAGGGTCTGGAAGCGCGGGTTTGCGCGGTAGGAATCGAAGCGCGAATCCACTTTCGCCATCACCAGCCAGGCGGAGCGTTCCTCGGATGCTTTTTTCAACCAAGTAAGAACGACGTCCTCTTCTCCCAGCCCGGCATACACCACAGCAAAATCGTAGGCGGAGACATAGCGCTCCCGTGACATCGCTTCCAGCTCTGCGAGCCGCTCGCGGCAGGCAGCTGTTTCGCCGGCCATCGCGCAGCCGTAGGCCAGTGCAGCGCGATACATCGGCATATTCCCGGCGAGACGCACCGCCTCCTCCAGGGCCTCCCGCGCTTCCGTGTGTCTTTGCTGCATCCCAAGCGCCCAGCCGAGCCACAGGTAGGGGGGAGCAAAGTGCGAGTTGATCTCCAGTGTCCGGTGAACACGCTCCACGCATTCGCCGTTTTGGCGCGCGAGCAGATGAATCAAGGCGCCGCTGGAGTTCATCACCGCTGAGAGAGGGTCGAGGTCGAGGGTGACCTGCACCTCCCGGATGGCTTCGTCCGCTCGTCCCAGATAGGCCAGCAGGTGCGAGTACCACTGGTGGGCCACTGCGTAGCCCGGATTCAGCTCCAGTGCGCGGGTCAATTCCCTTTCGGCGCCGGTCCAGTCCCAGTCGTAGGCCAGCAGGGCCCACGCGCGTGCGGCGTGGCCTTCGGCCAGGTTCTCATCAATTTCCAACGCCCTGGCAGCGGCCGACCTGCCGTTGGGAAACACCTCGCCGGGCGCGGCTACGCCCCAATATCCCATCATGTTGTAACACTCGGCTTCGCCCGCGTGGCTCAGAGCGTAGCTAGGGTCTTTGGCCAGCGCCTGCTGGAAAAGTTCCAGCCCTTTGCGCATTCCCGCTTCGGTTCGCTTGTTCCAGTGCAGACGGCCGCGCAGGTAGGCCTCATAGGCCTCGGGATTGACGCGCCGCGCACTGGCCAGGCGGGCGCGCTCCGGCGGCGTCAGCCGCACCTGCACCTCCGCGGCGATGGCGCTGGCCACTTCGGCCTGGAGCAGGAGGATGTCGGACAGGTCGCGCTCGTAGTCCTGCGCCCAGAGGTGGCGGTCCGTGGGTGCATGCACCAATTGCGCGGTGATGCGCACCCGCGGCCCGGAACGCGTCACGGCGCCTTCCACCACGGCGTCCACCTGCAACTGGCGCCCAATTTCCGGGAGGGCCGCCCGCGCGCCCTTGTATTGCATCACCGAAGTGCGCGAGATGACCCGCAAGGCGCTGATCTGCGCCAAGCGTGTGATCAGCGCGTCGGTCATGCCGTCGACGAAGTAGTCCTGCGCAGGGTCGCCGGTGAGGTTGGCCAGCGGAAGAACCGCCAGCGATTCGACGCGCGGCGGCGTGGCGGGTTCCACCTGCGCCAGAAAGCGGTAGCCGCGGCGGGGCAGAGTCTCGATGTAGCGCGGAGTCTCCGCGGACTCATTCAGGACTTCTCGCAGCCTGCGGATGGCGCTATTCAGCCCGGCCTCAAAGTCCACGAAAGTGTCGTCGGACCACAGCCCCTGCCGCAGTTCTTCCCGGGTGACGACTTCACCCGGGCGGCCCAGCAGCAGCGCAAGAATCCGGAAAGATTGGTCCGCCAGTTTGAGCCGGATGCCGTGACGCCGCAGCTCGCCGGAGCGCAAATCCGCTTCGAATTCACCGAAGTGAACCACCTGTGCGGGCCGCGAAACTGATTCCAATTGAGCTCCTGCTGGGAATGAGTCTATCTCACACTCCCGCCTAAGGCCAGCCCCGTCCTTAGGCAACACCTTTACTTTCCGCCGCTTATCGTGTGAGACAAATCTCAGCGGATTGTCAGCCGCGCTCCATTGAACGGGCCGGCCGACAATGAGAAGGTCGGCGCATTCACTGAGGGGGAGGAGAAAAATGAAAATCAAAACGCTTCGGGAACCTCTGGCCTCGAGCATTTTCGTTCTGTTCGTGGCCTTGATGCCAGCTTCGGTGGCCGCCGCGCAGCAGTTCTCCGAGTGGTCGGCGCCGGTCAACCTCGGCGCCACCGTCAATTCGACAGCGA
>CAYRII010000310.1:0-3077 GCA_964424245.1 uncultured Terriglobales bacterium
GGGCCGCGGGGCGGACTTGGGGCGCGCCCTTTGGCGGGGCGGGCGTGAGCGACGAGACATGAGAAGGCGGTACCCAATGGCTGGTGGTGAGTGGCCAGAGAAGGACGTGCAGGTCCCGGGGAATGAGAAAGTCGATATCCAAGAAGCAGATTCCTCGCGGGCTGAAGCCCGCTCGGAATGACAAATCAGCCGGGGAATAAAAAAGGCGCGGAGGGCTCTCGCGCCTTTTCCCCACTCTATAAGTATAGAATAGCATATTGCATGGGGTAAAAGTTACAGTTTGCACATAATTATATTTGGTTTGTTCTCAGGAGGTTAGACGGAAAATGACAAATTGTGGCTATTGACAAGGGTAAGATTAGTGTTCTCAGTAGGTTAGATGAGTATCGAGTACCGAGTGGCGAGTACCGAGTGGCGAGTGCGAGGAAAAGGGATTGTTCAGCCGTCCCTCCGGGACCAGTGTCTCTGTGGCGGCTTTTCGATGCATGGGTGAAAGTTGATTTACGACGCCAGGGGCTTTTCCGCACCCGGCAGGGTGAACACAAACGTTGACCCGTGACCCAGCTCGCTCTCGGCGCGGATGGCGCCGCCGTGGGCGAGGACGATGTGCTTGGCGATGGCGAGGCCGAGGCCAGTGCCGCCGGAGTCGCGCGAGCGCGCCTTATCCACGCGGTAGAAGCGCTCGAAGAGGCGTGGCAGGTGGTCCGAGGCGATGCCCGGGCCCTGGTCGCGCACAAAAAATTCCACGCGGCCGTGGGCTTCGGCGTCGTGCGGGCGCGCGCCGACCACCACTCTGCGACCTTCGGGCGAATACTTGAGCGCGTTATCAATGAGGTTGGAGAGCACCTGATGGATGGCGTCGCGGTCGGCGAGCACGGGGCGCGCGGCGTGATTTTCAACCACCAGCTCGACGCCGCGCGCGCGCGCGGTTTCGCGAAAACTCTCGACGGCGTCTTGCAGCAATTCCGCGGGCTCTGCGGGGCGCAGATCGAAGGCGCGCTCGCCGGATTCCACGCGCGCCAGCGCCAAAAGGTCTTCGGTGAGGCGGGCCATGCGCGAGGCGTTTTTGCGGATAATCTCGAGGAACTCGCGGCCGGGCTCGCCGCCGGCGCCGGATTCGAGCAGCGTCTCCGCGTAGCCCTGGATGGAGGTGAGCGGGGTGCGCAATTCGTGGGAGACGTTGGCGATGAAGTCGCGGCGGGTCTGCTCGACGCGCTCGATTTCGGTGAGGTCGTGGAGCACGGCCACGGCGCCGCCTGCGGCCAAGGGCGCGGCCGTGACCTCGAAGGTGCGGCCGGGCACGATGCCGGCAACGCGCGCGCGGCGCACGGCGCGCTGGGTGGAGGCCTCCTCGACGGCGCGCAGCAATTCGGGGTGACGCACGGTCTCCACCAGCGGCCCGCCCAGGCGGATGTCCGCGACCAGCCGTCGCATGCGCCCATTGGCCCACTGCACACGCCCGTCGGGATCGACGGCGATCACCGCCTCCTGCATGCCGTCGAGCACGGCTTCGAGCTGCTGGCGGCTGTCGTCGAGGGCGCGGAAGCTCTGCTCCAGCTGGCGGGCGGTGGAGTCGAGCGCGGCGGCGACTTGCGCGATTTCGTCCGTGGAGCGCTCGGCGACGCGCGCGCTCAGATCGCCGCCGGCGATGCGCTGCGCAAATTGGACGATGCGTCGCAGCCGCCCGGCAATGGACTGCGCCAGCAGCGCGGCCAGCAGGGTGGCGATGAGCACGGCCAGCGCCGAGCCTTGCAGCAGGCCGCTGCGGATGGCCGCCGTGCTTTCTTCGATCTGCGTCAGAGGATAGGCCAGGCGCACGGCACCTCCGGGCACGGGCGCCGCAATGTAAAGGAACTGGACGCCGACGGTGCGGCTACGGCGCACATCCACGCCGATGCCGCCGCTGATCGCCCGGCGAAATTCCGGCCGCGCGGCGTGGTTCTCCATGGTGCGGGGATCGGCTTCGGAATCCGCCAGCACGTTGCCGGAGGCGTCGATGACGGTGGCGCGGGCCTCGGCGGCGCGCGCTTCGTCGGCGGCCACGGCGGCCAGCGACTCCCGGGGCGCGAGGGCCACGCGCGCCGCCAGCAGGCGCGTCTTCTGGGTGAGCGAGCGCTCGATCTCGGCGCGCAGGGACCTTTCCCAGGCGCGGCGCACCACAAAATCGAGCGTGGCCGTGGCCACGGCGATCACCAGCAGGAATGCCAGCAGCAGCTTGATGAAGATGCGGCTTCTCACTTGGCGGCCTCAAAGCGGTATCCAGCGCCGCGCACGGTGCGCAGGTGGCGCGGGTCTTCCGGGTCGCGCTCGATCTTCTCGCGCAGGCGGCGCACGTACACATCCACCGAGCGCGGCGTGACGAAAGCGGTATCGCGCCAGACGGCGTCGAGCAACTGGTCGCGCGAGAACACGCGCCCGGGATGACGCATCAGGTAGTCGAGCAGGCGGAACTCGGTGGCGGTGGTGGCCACCGGCTTGCCGCGCACCTTCAGGATCATGGCGCCGGTATCGAGCTCGATGTCGTTGGCGTGCAGCACCGCGGGCGCGGGCGGACGCTCGAAGCGCCGCAGCACGGCCTTGACGCGCGCCACCAGCTCCCGCGGGCTGAACGGCTTGACAATGTAATCGTCGGCGCCCAGATCGAGCCCCACGATGCGTTCCGCTTCGGCGCTCTTGGCGGTGAGGAAGATCACCGGCGTCATGGCCAGCGAGGCGTGCTCGCGGATGCGGCGGCACAGCTCCAGCCCGTCGCCGCCCGGCACCATGATGTCCAGCAGGAAGAGCGTGGGCGGAGACTTTTCTGCCGCCGCCAGCACCGGGGGCATGGCGGCAAAGGCGCGCACCGCGAATCCCGCGCCCTCCAGATGATGGCGCACCAGGCGCGCGATGTCGGCGTCGTCCTCCATCACGAACACCAGCGGCTTCATGGACGCTATTTTACTTAGGCGGGCGCCTTTTGGTGCGAACTCTAGTTTTGACCTTGCGGATCTGAGCGAGAATTTTTCGCTGTGCTGCTTTTTACTTGGCTGCCCCCCAGGGATTCGAACCCCGATATGCTGATCCAGAGTCAGCTGTCC
>CAYRII010000311.1:0-1118 GCA_964424245.1 uncultured Terriglobales bacterium
ATCCGCCACCAGCGAGTGGAATCGGTTGCTAGAAACCTGTGACTGGCCGGCGGTCCCAATGGGACGACGCAAACTCGCACTCGCCAGTTCGGTGTTCTTATTGAAAGAGTACCGAACGAAAATATTGTCGTGGTCCGAGACCTTGAAGTCCGCCCTGGACGTAACCAGCAACTCGTCGAGGAAGCCCGTCGCAGCAGTGGGGATGATGCAGCTGCTCGGAGTCGGAACGACAGTGCAGGCCGCATAGTTAGTCAGGTCACGCCTGACCGCTTCGAAGGTGTTGTCCTGGTTGCGGTTCTCCACCGCCCCGAAGATGAAAGCCCTGTCCTTCTTTATTGGGCCGCCGATGGAGCCACCAAACTGTTGCCGGTCAAAGGGAGGTGTCGGCTGCGTGCGATCGAACGTAGCCGGTAGGCCCTGGAAGCTATCGTCGCGGAAAAAGATGAACGCCGAGCCGTGCACCGTGTTCGTGCCCGACTTGGTGATGATGTTGATGATGCTCGATCCTGACCGCCCCACCTCGGCGGTGAACCGGTTGGTGGCGATCTGGAATTCCTGGATGCCGTCCTGGGGGAAGTTGGCCAGTGTGCCGCCCACTACCTCGTCGTTGTTGTCGCCGCCGTCCACGGTGATGTTGCCGCCGCGGCCGAAGGCACCTGCGGAAGACACCTCCAAGGTGTTGGTCTTCGTGGGGTCGTAGTTCGTGCCAGGCCGGTTGCCGGGAATCAGGAAGGCCAGTTCCAAGAAGTTGCGCCCGTTCAGGGGAATGCTTTCCACCGTCGAGGCCGTGATGCGTCCCTGCACCTGCGACTGCGTCAGCTCCACCGCCGCTTCGCCGCCCGTGACCGTTATGACCTCGCCCACTTGGGCTACCTTCATCGCGGCGTTTAGAGTCACGACGCGCCCCACTTCCAGGGGCACATCCTTGAATTCTTGCGTGGCGAAGCCGCCCGCCTCAATTCGCACTTGGTAGGTACCTGGTGCGAGGTTGGCAAACGTGTACAGACCATCGCTGCCGGTGGTAAACGTCCGGCTCGTGGCCGTCGCCGGCTGTGTCAGCGTTACCTTGGCGCCTGCCACCACCGCGCCTTGCGGATCGCTTACCGCACCAGTCAGGG
>CAYRII010000311.1:1128-3047 GCA_964424245.1 uncultured Terriglobales bacterium
TGCGGTCGGAACCTGCGCCCAACTCGCCGAACCCAGAAAAATTCCGAGGACTACGATCAAGATGCGCCGCATAGGTTTCTCCTCACTCGGTCCAGGTCCTTTCCGGCCTCTGGACTCCAGCAAAAAATTCAAACCAAGGAAATCAACCACATGCCCATCTAGCGGAGCATACTCCCGCCTCCTCCCGGGCTGTCAAATCGGAGGCCTTTGTTCAGTGATTTCCGGAGTGTGAAGGGCGTTTTTTGCGTATTGGGAGGAGCCCGGGCGCATCGCGGCAACCTGTAAAATCAAGACCATGACTCTCATCCTGGCCTCAGCTTCGCCCCGCAGGCAGGAGCTTTTGCGCAACGCCGGCCTCGACTTTGCGGTCCAGCCCTCCGGGATCGCGGAGGAGCTCCGCGACGGCGAAACTCCGGAGGCGCACGCCTTGCGCCTGGCAGCCGAAAAAGCGCGCGCTGTTTTCGCCGCCCAGCCGGAGCGCGTCGTTCTAGGCGCGGACACCGTTGTGTTGCTCGACGGCCTTCTGCTGGGCAAGCCGCGCGACCCCGAAGACGCTGCCCGCGTGCTGCGCCTGCTCGCGGGGAAATCTCACCGCGTGATGACGGCAGTCTGCCTGGTCGGGCCGGGTTTCGAGGACTTGCGCTCCGCCACCACCACCGTAACCATGACGCCCATCAGCGAGCTGGAGATCCGCCAGTACGTGGACACGGGAGAGCCCATGGACAAGGCTGGCGCCTACGCCATCCAGGGCATGGCCTCGCGCTGGATTTCCACAATCGAGGGCTGCTACTTCAACGTCGTCGGTCTGCCCGTGCCTCTGGTGTACGCCATGCTGCGCGCGCACGGAGCTTTGCCGTAGCTCGGCAATACGTCCCCGCTTAAGTTGTGGAAGTGAGGGAAAGGAAGGAATACGCCCGTCGCGGCGCCTTCGCAGGACCCGGCAGGCCTAGGATTTCTTCTCCGGCCCGCTCTCGCCGTCCTTCAGGGCCGATTTGAAGTTGCGAATGCCCTCTCCCAGGCCTTTGCCCAGCTCCGACAACCGGCCGGCGCCAAACACCAGCAGGGCGATGGCAAACAAAAGCAGGATTTCCGGCAGTCCGATCTTGCCAAACATTTGGCCTCCCGATGCTTTCCCGATTCTAGGCCGGAGAACCCGCCGAGTCAAAGCGCCGCCCGCAAGCGGGCGCGGCGGCCGGCTTACCGCCGCACCACGGCTTCGATCAGTCCCGCAATCAGCGCGGCGCGGCCCGGCAGCCGGTCCACGACGATGTTTTCGTGGCGCGCGTGCGCGCCTTCGCCCACGCCACCCAGTCCGTCGAGCGTCGGAATGCCCAGCGCGGCGGTGAAGTTGCCGTCCGAGCCGCCGCCCGTGCCCGATTCCTCCAGCTCCATGTTCATCGCCCGGGCCACGTCCTGCGCCATCCGGTAGAGCTTCACCACGCCCGCCGAGCGCTCCATGGGTGGCCGGTTGATGCCGCCCTCAACCTGCAGCGTGCAGCGCCGGTCCACGGGCTTAAGCGCGCGAAACTTTTTCTCCAGCCGCGGCGCATCACTCATCTTGCTTACCCGCGCATCCACGTCGGCGGAGCCCTCCGCCGCCACCACGTTCGTCCTCGTGCCGCCGCGGATCACGCCCACGTTCACCGTGATGCCGCGCTTGTAGTCGTTGAACCTTTCCATGCGCGCGATTTGCCGCGCCAATTCGGCGATGGCGCTGGCGCCTTGGCGCGGCTCAATCCCCGAATGCGCAGCCTTGCCGGTGACCTTCACCTTGTACTCGCCCACGCCCTTGCGCCAGGTCTTTACCGCGCCCTGCGGCCCTGTGGCCGGTTCCAGCACCAGGACGGCCTGCGATTTTTTGGCCAGGGATTCCGTGATACCCCGCGACGAGTTGCTGCCCACTTCTTCGTCCGAGACCA
>CAYRII010000312.1:0-3037 GCA_964424245.1 uncultured Terriglobales bacterium
TCGGGCGCGATGGGATAGGGCGGCTCCACGAACCATCCCAGCGCAAACGCCACTCCCGCCGCGGCCGCCGCCATCCGCCACCGCCGCATGCGCCGCCGCAGCGTGGAGACGCACACCAGGATCACCAGCGGCGCCACCGGCAGCATGTAGCGCGCCAGCGCCGCCCCGCCAATCACGCTCAGCATGGCCACATGCGCCGCCGCCACCACCGCAAACACGCGTTGCACCGGCAGCGCGATGCGTTGCCGCTCCGCGCCGTTGTCGCCAATCGCCGGCCTGAACATGGCCAGCGCGGCCGCTGCGGTCAGCACGAACAGGTGCATGTGTCCCGTCACCTGCCACAGGCGGCGCAGCGCCGCCAGCCCCATGCGCCCGGCATCCAGCGTCGCCGTCACGTTGTAGCGCACGTATTCCGGGTTGCCAAGCACGTGGCCCGTGCGCTGCCCGTGATACGCCAACCACACCGCCAGCGGAACCGCGGCAAGCAGCAACAGCAATACCCGCGCACCGCCCGCGGAGGCGTTGTCCTCCGGCAGCCATGTTTTTCGTCCGCGTCCGCGGCAATACATCTCCCAGGCCACCAGCGCCAGCGGGGTGACGATGGCGGTCTCCTTGGCCAGCGCCGCCAGCCCCAACAGCGCCGCCGCACCGGCCATTCGCCGCTCCAGGTAAAACAGCAGTCCCCAGACGGTGAGCGCCGCCGCTGCCAGGTCCAGGTGCGCCATCACGCTCTGCATGAAAAAAACGGGATAGAGCCCCGTCAGCACCGTCGCCACCGCCGCCACCTCGGGGTGGGCCACCTTTTTTCCCAGCCGGAAAACGCCCACCAGGGCCAGCGCCGCCACCACCAGCATGGCCATCCGCGTTACCAATGGAGAAAAGCCGGCCAGCGTCCACGCCAGCGCCAGGTAGGCCGCCACCAGCGGCGGATGCGCGTTCGAGAGCGTGGACTGCGGTATGGGATCGCCCGTCAGCAGCAGGTCGCGCGCTGCGGGAATGAAATAGCCGGCCTCGTCCCAGAAGTAGGGCAGGCGCAGCAGCGGAGCATGCAGCAGGATCAGGAAAACGGCGATCAGCGCAAACTGGCCGGCAAACCTGGCCGCCGCTTGCCTTCCATCCCGGAGTGGCTGCGCCATGTCCGCCACGAATGTTTCCTGTCGCCGGCCTCCGCGCCTGCGCGGCGCTCAAGCCGAAGCGCAACTTGGAGCTAGTTGATCGGTCCCGCGGGCGTGATGTTGGGATCGAGCTTGATCTCCCCGAAGGCTTTTTCGTAGTTCACCACGTTCTGCTCCAGAATGGCGTGCAGCGCCTTGGCCTGCTGCGGGCTCAGGTAGATGCCCTGGAAGTTCTGGACCTCAACCTCGTTCGCCGCCTGCTGGTGCAGCGTCCCGAACACCAGGAAAAAATCCCAGACGTTCACGCGCACCTGCACGCTGTTGGCGTAGTTCTCGCGATAGTCGCCGGTGGAGACCAATTTGATTTCGGGCTGCGCAGGATGGCTCATGCTGAGTTCACTCTCTGTCGTAAGTTATGGGGATCTCTAAGAACCAGGCACTGCTACTCGGAACGGTTTCGCAACTGTTTCTGGTGCGAAAGGGGAGAGTCGAACTCCCATGGGTTTCCCCGCCAGATCCTAAGTCTGGTGCGTCTGCCAGTTCCGCCACTTTCGCACGCGTTCTTGCGCACTATTCTACCTGCAAGGCAGCCTGCTACGGGTGCCGCCGCGGATGCGGGCGCCAAGAAAGCGCCCCTTCGGCCGCAAGGTGGAAGGGGCGAGAAATGCATGACCAAAGGACTGTGTGCCTGGGGCAGCGCGCCCCGCGCAGGGCAAAGTCCATCCAGCCCAAACTACATCTGGTTGATGCCCTGCCAGATCCAGAGCCCGAAGATGAGGACGGCCAGGACCCCCGAGGCAGCGCCGAATCCGCGCACAAAGGGCTGGAGCTTGTCCATCTTCACCAGCAGCTCTGCCTGCTCCTTCGCCATGTGCGACTCAGACTCATCGATGAAGAGCTGGTCGTCCTCGTGCATGGCGAGTGTGCTGCGGTAAATGAGGAGCACAACCAGGACCACGGTGATGCTGGCCCAGATTACCCACAATATCGTCAGCGGAGTCATGCGCACCCTCCTTGCAGACGTTCCTGCAAGGTCCCGCTTCCCGCGTCGTCCCGCGCCTGCGGTCTGGCAGGCGGGCATGCGGGGTGGCAGGCCCAACCGGATTATAGTCCCAGGGCAGACCCCAGGGCGACTTTTTCGAAAATTTCAATCCCCCCCCGGCCCCTGCCGGGGATGGCTCAGGTGCAGAAGCGGAACAGCACTGCCAGCAACACCAAACCGAAGAGCAACACCGCGCGCAGTCCCTTCTGCTGTTCCCGCGGATCGATCTCTGCGGAATACTCCTCTTCCTCCGGCTCATCGCCGTACTTCGCGGGAGGGAAAAAGAGCGGGTCGCGGTCCGACTTGCCCATGGCGCCACTCTACGCAAACGCCTGCGGCCATGCAATCTGTGCCTTCTGCGGCGGCCTGCCCCTTGCGACCTTTCGCCCCTTGCGTGCATCGAATCAAGAGAGATACGGCTGCCGCGGCCCGGCGCCCCACAGGGCATGGCCCGTTGCGCGGCCCTTTGCTATAATTCAGGTTGTAGGCTGAAATCCGGAGGAGAACAGCATGGCAACCACAACCACACCCGGCGTTGAAACCACCCGCAAGGCTCCGCCCATCAACATGACCCCGGCGGCCATCGCCAAGGTCAAGGAGATCATGGCGCAACAGGACCCGCTGCCCGCTGGGCTGCGCCTGGGCGTGGTCGGCGGCGGTTGTTCCGGCTTCTCCTACTCCATGGCTTTTGAGAACTCAGCCGGCATGATGGACAAGAGTTACGACTTCGACGGCCTCAAGGTCTTTGTCGATGCCACCTCGGTGATGTACCTGACGGGCTGCTCCGTGGACTACGTTGAGACGCTCGAGGGCGCGGGCTTCAAGTTCGAGAACCCCAACGTCAAGTCCACCTGCGGCTGCGGCAGCTCCTTCAGCGCCT
>CAYRII010000313.1:0-1469 GCA_964424245.1 uncultured Terriglobales bacterium
CTTCAGGATGTCGTTCTGGATGGTGCCGGAGATTTTCTTCCAGTCCGCACCCTGCTTCTCCGCCACCACCAGGTACATGGCCCACAGAATCGAGGCCGGCGAATTGATGGTCATGGAGACCGTGGTGTCTTCCAGGCGAATGCCGTCGAACAGGATCTCCATGTCCTCCAGCGAATCAATGGCCACGCCGCACTTGCCTACCTCGCCCTCGCTCATCACGTGGTCACTGTCGTAACCCATCAGCGTGGGCAGATCGAAGGCCACGGAAAGCCCGCCGCCACCGTGTTCCAGCAGGTATTTGTAGCGCTGGTTGGTTTCTTCCGGCGACGCGAAGCCGGAGAACTGGCGCATCGTCCACAGCTTGCCGCGATAGCCTGAAGCATGGATGCCGCGGGTGTAGGGCGGCTGCCCCGGGTAGTTCAGGTAGTGCTCGTAGTCCCAGTCCTCAGGCAGGTCGGCCTGGGTGTAAAGCCGCCGGATGGGCATGCCGGAGATGGTGGTGTAGCGCGCATGCCCGTGCTCGTCGAGGTTCGTTCCCGTGGGCTCGCCGATGGGCCGTTCCGGATGGCGCTCCAGCGTCGGCGCCAGCGTCCGCTCCGCCCACTCTTTTTCGGACTCTGCGGGATGCCGCCCTTCAAAGACGTCCTGGACGGGGCTTTCGGCGACCTCGGGCTTCTTCGCGGACCTGTTTTTGGCGGTCATGGGCGGCGGTCACTCATCATAGAAGATGCCCCAAAGGGCTGCAAGAACGCATCAGTCGCGTGATTTTCGCGCTTTCTCCCACGCCTTGGCGTACTTCCAGCTCACGTAGCCCGCGTGGTAGAGGTGTAGCAGCAGGCCTTCGCGGCCATCGAGGAATCCCAGCCGGAAGATGTAGTTGTAGAGGAAGGTTGCCAGCGGCCGAATCACGATATTGAGAAAGCTGAAGCTGCCACGCCCATCAGCCAACGCAATTTCGGATCCGAGCGACGAATAGCGGTTCATCGCCCCCAGGTATCCCGCCAGCGTGGGGTAGGCTTGGTGCTCAAGCGCGTGGCGCAGTACGGCCGTCGTACCGTCCACCTCCAGGGTCTCGTGCACCGGCCGTGCCTTGAAACGCCCCTTGCCCCTGCGGAAGAGACGCAGCTTGCGGTCAGGGTAGAAGCCTCCGTGCCGCATCCAGCGGCCCAGGAAGTAGTTCTTGCGCGGGATCCAGTAGCCATCTGGGTGGGAGGAGTCTTGTGCCGCGGCGCGGATTTCGCCGGCCAATTCTGCTGGCACGCTCTCATCCGCATCGAGTGACAGAACCCATTCACCCGAGGCTTTCTCAATGGCGGAATTTTTCTGCGCCGCGTAGCCCTTCCAGGGTTCCTCAAACACCCTGGCGCCCATGGAGGCGGCGATTTCGCGCGTGCGGTCGGTCGAGCCGGAGTCCACGACGATCACTTCACCCGCACCGCCGGCCACCAGCGGCTGCACGCTTTGGAGTG
>CAYRII010000313.1:1479-3035 GCA_964424245.1 uncultured Terriglobales bacterium
GATGACGACCGACAGGATCACGCCCCCAAGCATACCTGCGCCGCCCTGCTCGTCCAAGCCGGACAAGTAGCCCGAGGGGGCACGGTCGGCGGGGGTGGAGCGCGATAGTTTACGTCATAAAGTACTTGACATTGAGCTTGCGGTGCGGCATTCTGGCGCCCACTTTATGAAGTAAAGTGAGTCCGGGCGGTGCACCATGCAGCAGGCCTTCTTCGACTTTCAGGGTAGCGCGGTGTTCGGCGTTCTGGCCTTCCTCCTCACCGGTTTTCTGCTCCTGGTGGCGGCGGTGCTGCTCTCCTGGTTTCTGATCGGCGGGCGAAAGCTTTGGGCGGCGCGACTCGCCAAGGCCATGCTCGCAGTGGCAATTCTCTATGCCTCCGCGATCCTGGCCTTTTCCTGGTTCAGCCGCCAGCGCGTCCTGGCTCACGGGGTGGAGAAGTATTTCTGCGAAGTCGACTGCCACCTCGCCTATTCGGTCCTGAGCGTGGAAAAAGTCCGGGCACTGGGAAATTCCACTCATTCCGTCGCCGCGCTGGGAACCTTCTACGTAATCCGGCTGCGCGTGCGCTTCGACGAGAACACCATCAGGCCGACCCGCGGCGACTTTCCTCTCTCCCCCAATCCGAGGTTGGTCAGTGTTGTGGACGGAAAGGGAAGGCAGTTTGCGCCTCAGCGCAACGCCGCAGAACTCCTGCCCAAGGACCAGGCTGGTTCGGCGACGCTCCAAGACCCTTTGCGGCCGGGAGAGTCCTATGCCGTGACTTTGGTCTTTGACCTGCCCGCGGACGTGCAGGAGCCGCGCCTCTTGCTCGCCAGTGGCGACTGGCAAACCCAGTTTCTGATCGGGCACGAAAATAGCTTTCTGCACCGCAAGACCCTGTTTGGACTTTGATCCGCCCGACCGCGGTGAATTTCTTCCAGGCCGCCCCGACACCTTCGGATTTGGTGCTTGTAAGAAATTGAAAATACTATACTTATGTGATATACTCAAGGAAGTCTAAACGTAGGAGGAGAGGAATGTCTTTTAAATTGCCATCCTTGCCGTTTGAGCATGCAGCGCTGGAGCCGTTCATTGATGCCCACACCATGGAGCTGCATCATGGCAAGCACCACGCAGGATACGTAAAGCAGCTGAACGTTGCTCTGGAGAAGCAACCGGAGCTGGAGGACCGCAGCATTGAGGATCTTCTGCGTGGCCTGAAAGACCTCCCTCGTGGAATCCGCACCGCGGTGCGCAACCATGGCGGAGGACACGCCAACCACAGCCTGTTCTGGCAGACCATGATGCCAAACGGAGACGGCCCGGCGGATGGCCGCATCGACCAAGCCCTGAAGGATTCCTTCGGCGGGTTCGACAACTTCAAGCGCGAGATGATCGAAGCCGGAACCAGCCGCTTCGGAAGCGGATGGGTCTGGCTCGTGCAGTCGAAGAACCGCAAGCTGCGCGTTCTGACCACGCCCAACCAGGACAGTCCGCTGATGGACGGTCACACGCCCATCTTGGGAATCGACCTATGGGAGCACGCCTACTACCTCAAGTATGAAAACCGGCGCCG
>CAYRII010000314.1:0-3020 GCA_964424245.1 uncultured Terriglobales bacterium
GATCGATCCGCCGGGTAACACAGCGAAGAGCAGAATTAGGGTGAAAAATCTGCAGCATCGCACGAAGAGCATGGGGACTCCTCCCCTTCGTCCGTTAGTCGAAGCACTTGGGGTGACGCTGACCGCAGAGCCTGAATGGGGGAGCGGAAACGGCGGTTGCGGAGATTATGCTCCCAAACGAAGGCGGAGGCAATCGGTTGGCCGCAATTTAGCTCTTGCGATCCTTCACGTACTTCGCGAACATTTTCACGGGGTCGATGGCGATGAAGGTGGCGCGGCCGCGTGCCAGCACCTGGCCGCGCCCGTCCAGAATTGTGGCTGCATTGATGTGGCGGCGTCCCCGGACTCGTACCTCATGCGATTCCACCACCAGCGGCTGGCGCAGGGGCACGGGCTTCACGTACTGCACTTTCATTCCGGAGGTAAGGGCGATCACGGAACGCAGCTTGTTGACCTTGCCCATGGCCTCGTCCAGCACGGTGGCGATAATGCCACCGTGGGCGTGCCCGGGAGGACCCTGGAAGCGCTTTGCCAGGCGAAACCGCCCTATAAACTTCTTGCTCTCGCGATGGTAGAAAAATTTCAAGTGCATGCCATCGGGATTGTCTTTACCGCACGCAAAGCAGTAGTTGCGCGGCGTGGCGTGCTGTCGCGTATCGTGACCTGAAACCGCAGTTCTCTTGGGCATGGATTTGACCTGCGACTCAGATTTTAGCCAAAGCGCGCACCGGGCTCCATGGGCCGCAGGTCGCCCGTGGCGCAACCGTTCCAGTTTCGCGTTCGCGTTTCGGATTCATGAGAGTCGAGCTTCGGAAGCCGTTCGATGGGCGGAACGCGCGCTTCGGCCCGCATTCCCGACAATACGCTGCAAGTCGTGCATTTTTAAAGGTTTTTTGCTGCGCAGCACCGCCCCATGTGATTATTCTAAAGGGCTTACAAAGACCACGTGGCAACTGCGAGAGTCTGCCAGGGTCTGAAGGTGTCCGTACTCTGCCTTAGGAGGCTTAATGCCGGAGTTGCAGACCAATAGCTACCATGCCAACAATTTTGTCCGCGCGTTCCGCCGCTGGCTTGTTCCTTACGTCCAATCGCGCGTCATGGCCGAAGAATTCCGCCCCTTGCTTTCCTACCTGTTCACGGAATGGAAGTGTAACGTGGACTGCCATTACTGTTGGGCCTTCAACAACAAGGTGAAGGGCATGACGGAGGAAACCGCGGTCCAATCCATCGACTGGCTGAAGTCGGTGGGCTGTCGCGTCATCGCCATCATGGGCGGCGAGCCGCTGCTGCGGCGCGACATGATTTTGAAGGTCGTGGACTACGGCACGAAGAACGGCTTCTTCGTGTACCTGCCCACCAACGGCATCTTGATGAACGAAGACTTCATCGATCGCGTGGGCGACGCCGGCGTGGCCGCCATCAACCTGGCTGTGGACTGCTTGGAAGAAAAGCCGGGTTTGGCCAAGAACTTCAAGCGCATCGAGAAGCAGTTCCACTACCTGGTCAAGCAGCAGCGCAAGTACGGTTACATGATCGTTTTCAACACCAACATTTGCCGGCACAATCTGGAGGATGTGCGGGTCCTCACCGCGATCGCGCACGATAACGGCATTTCCACCGATGTGCACATCAATGAACCGCCGTACATCGAGCAGCCCCACTTCCAGCACCTCGACGACAACGTCACCTACATCCGTCCCGACGATTGGGACCGCGTGGATGAGGTACTGGATTGGCTGATCGAGAAGAACGAGCAGGGCTACATCATGGTGAATTCCAAGGACCACCTGCGCAAGATGAAAGACTTCATGCGCGGCGTCACCTATCCGTGGAATTGCCGGGCAGGGCACAACTCCTGCGTCATCCGCACCGACGGCACGCTGGCTCCCTGCTTCCCCATGTACTCCGCCAAGACCGATTGGGGCAAGATCTGGGACCACAAGTTCGACAACCAGCAGTTGGACGAGATGAAGAAGGTCTGCAACTCGCACTGCCTGTCGACCTGCCAGTACGTCCTTGGCTACTACTACAACAACGCCAACGTGATGCGCTGGATCCTGAAGCAGGGTCTGCACGGGTGGACGGGCCGGCCTACCACGGACGCCTAGTCAGCCCGGTTTCCTCGGCCCCTCCCGGCGGTTCGGGAGGGGCTTTTTGTTGGTCCCGCCTGGTTGCTCCGAGCTTCCTGGGGCGGGTCGGCAGGGAGGGCTTCAGGCCGGGGGGGAGAAAAATTTGCACAAAGCCGCTGAATTTTTGACTATAATTCAGGCCGCTTCCCCGTAGCCTCAGCGGTCATCCATGCCAGCCATCGTGCACAATCCGGCCGTCGGCGCACGCCGCATTGCCATCGTCACCACCGACGAATCCGCCTTGCCTGACGTGGAGCAGTTCCTCGCCCCGGCGTTCGACACCCGGTTTCTGAATTGCAAGGACCAGATCCTGCCCCTCCTCAGTCGGGTTCCGCTGGACGCCATAATCCTTGACATCGACACCGCCGGAAAAAGCACCGCCGAAGGTCTGGAAATTCTTGCGGAATTGCGCCAGATCAGCGAAGACTTCGTGCTGGTGGCGCTGACGCGCTCCCACAGCCGCTCGGTTCGGCTCAGGGCCGGCGCCGTGGGCGCGGATGAGTTCTTCGTGGCGCCGGTGGATTTCTCCGAGCTGCAGATCGTGCTGGAGCGCGCCCTCGACCGGCGCAGCATGGAGATTGAAAACCGGCGCCTGCGCGAGCAATTAATGCAGAAGTACTCCTTCTGTGAGCTGATTGGCGGCAGCGAGCCCATGCGTCGCGTGTACGACGCCGTCAACCGCGTGGCCCAGACCACAACTACGGTGATGATTCGCGGCGAAAGCGGCACGGGCAAGGAACTGGTTGCCCGCGCGATCGTCAAGTGCAGTCCGCGCGCGGAGAAGCCTTTCATCGGCGTGAACTGTGCGGCGATCCCGGAAACTCTGATCGAGGCGGAGCTGTTCGGCCACGAAAAAGGAGCTTTTACCGGGGCCGTCGCTTCGCGCCCCGG
>CAYRII010000315.1:0-3006 GCA_964424245.1 uncultured Terriglobales bacterium
CAGAGCTGTCTCGCGGCGGCATTCGCGTGCGCGGAGGAGTGCCGCTGTGATCGCCGCCATCCGCGATGCCATGAAGCCGAACTGGATCGACCGCGCGGTCGGCTACGTTGCGCCCGTGTTGGGTGCGAAGCGCATGCAGGCGCGGGCCGCCAATGGCGCTCAGCGGCTATATCGGGGCGCGATGGGACCGCCGCGCCACGAAGGAGTGGTACGTCCCCTCCGGCACGGCAGACGACACGCTCTTGCCGGACTCGCAGACGCTGCGCGACCGTAGCCGCGATCTGATCCGCAACACGCCACTGGCGACGGGCGCGGTGAACACCGTGGTGCAGAACGTGGTGGGCGGCGGGCTGCAGCTTCAGGCGCGGCCCGAGTGGGAAGCGCTGGAGATGTCCGAGGACCAGGCCGACGAGTGGAAGGCCGGCGTCGAGCGCGAGTTTCGCCTGTGGGCAGAGGGCACGGAGTGCGACATCACCCGCACCCAGAATTTCTACGGCCTGCAGGACCTGGTTTTCCGCGCGGTGCTCGAAGCGGGCGACTGTGCGGTGCTGACGCCGATGATTCCGGCGCGCACCTCGCCCTACTCGCTGCGCCTTCAGGTGATCGAAGCCGAGCGCCTCGCGAATCCAGACGGGAAGCAGGCTGAAGGCGGGCGTCGAGTTCGACGAGAACGGCGCGCCTCTGGGCCGCTCTTCGGCGCTGATGTGGGTTGGGCTGGCTGTTGTGCCCTCCCCCGAAATCCTGAACGCCCTGCTGTCTCCGCTTTTCCTGCCTGCCCCCGCTAGCCGCCGCCTCTGCTGTTCTCTATCAGCCCCAGCAACTGCGCGGCCAGGCGGTCGGGATGATGGCGGGCCACGCTGTCCGGCTCCAGAAAGTCGCCGCAGATGGCGCGCACCCCCAGCGCTTCCACCTCCTTCACGTCGTTCACCACCTGCGCCGCGCCCTCCAGCGCATACCGCGCGCGCATCTCCGGGGAAACCGGCGTCGTGTTCAGCAGCGCCACGTCGAAAATGGGACGCCCCGCGTGCGCGCAGATGGCGCGAATGTGCTCCGAAGCAGTCAGGCTCAAGCTCTCATTGGCCTGGGTCATCAGGTTGCAGACGTACACCTTGGTCGCCGCCGCCGCCGCGATGGCCGCGGGAATGCCCTCCACCAGCAGGTTGGGCACCAGGCTGGTGAACAGCGACCCCGGGCCGATGGTAATCAGGTCGGCGTGCGCGATGGCCGCAAGCGTCTGCGGCAGCGGCTCCGCCTTGGCCGGCGCCAGGCGCAACTGCACGATGCGCCGCGCGCTGGCCGTGATGCGCGTCTCCCCGCGCACCGTGGAGCCGTCATCCATCGTGGCTTCCAGCTCCACGTCGGAGAGCGTCGCAGGAAAAATGCGCCCGCGCGTGGCCAGGATTCCCGAAGAGAGCTTTACCGCCTCGGCAAAGTCGCCCGTCACCCCCGTCAGCGCCGTCACAAAAATATTGCCGAAGCTGTGCCCGGAAAACACCGATCCTTCGGGGAAGCGATACTGGAAGAGCCGGGAGAGCAGCGCCTCGTCCTCCGAGAGCGCCACCATGCAGTTGCGGATGTCTCCCGGCGGAAGAATGCGGAAGTCGCGCCGCAGCCGCCCGCTGGATCCGCCATCGTCTGTCACCGTCACCACGGCGGAAAGGTCGCCGATACGCGGGCCCGCGCCCGCGCCCGCCTCGCCCACGAAGTGCTTCAGCCCGCGCAGCAGCGTCGATAGGCCGGACCCGCCCCCGATGGCCACCACTCTGAGTTCGTCCTGCGTATGCCGCGAGGAAGCCGGCGGGCCCGGCGCGGATGAAGGATTGGAGCCTCGAGCACTCATTCCGAACAGATTCTCGCCCTACCGTTCCTTGCTCGGCGTTTCGCCCTGTGCGGCCTCGACGTCTTCTTCCGGGTAGAGCAGTTCGGTGAAGCGCGGATCGTCGGCCAGGTTTTGAAAGTCGGAATCGTTGCGTGCCTGCAAACGCGCCCCCGGATTCAGCCGGATGGCCTCCGCCAGGTTGCGCAGCGCGTCTTCCATCTTCCCCGTCAGGCAGTCCAGCAGCGCCAGGCCATAGACGGGATACTCCGCCTTCGGTACCTGCTTGCGGATCTTCTCCATGTGCGAGCGCGCGCCCTCGTACTCCCCGATGTTCATCAGCGAAACCGCGTAATCGTAGTGCTCTTCCGGCGAGCGGAAGCTCGTCGTTGTGCGTTCCAGGTGCTGCACGCACGTGCTCAGGTGCATCGCCGCCCGGTCCGCCAGCTCCCGGCTCGGACCGGCCACCACTTTCTCCAACATTCCCTTGGCCCGCTCGTACTTGTGCTCCTGCATCGCCTTCAATCCCACCTCATAGTTTTCAACAGCCTGTGCAACGCGGGGATCGTCGAGGGGGGCGAGGCGGCGCTGTTGCGCGACGCGGCTCTGAAGGGTGCGCGCGGGGGACTTCTTAACCGTCTTTTGTTTCTTAGACTTAGTTAATGACTTCTTAACTTTTGCTCGCGTTTTCTTTTTCATCAGGTTTGGTCCTCGTTGTCGGCTGGCTAGGGACCCGGCCCATCCCCTGTGGAAAACGCCCGTTGAGTGTTTCCGGCGATTTCTGAAACTGGCGGTGAAACGAAGTACGAGCAGGCTGTTATACGCGCAATCAGGGGGCGGGTCAACTGCACCGATTCTGGTGCAATACCCTCGGTTAGCGGATAGAAGCGGCCTTGGCCAGGTCGATGCTTTCCCACTCGCCGCGGATAATGCCGGCGCGAATCTGGGCGGCGCTCTTTTTCTTCTTGATCATCTCGTAGGCGTAGAAGACTTCTTTCATGCAGGTGGCACAGTGCGCGCCGTGATCGGACTCAAAGCAGGTGCGAAGGCTGTTGTGGCCGATGCTGCGGTCGCAGTAGCAATAACAGGGCTGCTGATGCAGGAGGTCGGAAACCTTCTCGGCCAGCTCGTAGGAGCGGGCCTGGAAGGGATACTGGAAGCTGGGGCCAACGCGCTGGGAGGCGGGCAGG
>CAYRII010000316.1:0-3000 GCA_964424245.1 uncultured Terriglobales bacterium
AAAATGCCAGAGCCGTGGCGCCTACGGCGGTGATGATGAGCGCCCCGGCGAGCTGTGCGTTCCACTCCAGCCGCACCGGCTCCAGCCCGGAATTGTGCGACACCGGCAACGCCAGCAGGCACAGGGCCGCCGTCGAAGCGACTTGCAGGAAGCTCAATGCGCCAACCGAGTGATGCGGCGTGTACCGCCCCACGTAGATGATGTGCAGCGCAAACAGGATGGCGCAGACGAAGACCAGAAGGTCTCCGAAGTTCCAGCCCGACGCAAGGCTTTCGGAAATCGCCGCCGTGCCCTGACCGGCTGGCCCGCCCAGGCGGGCTGCGTCAGAAACTGGCAGCGCGAGGAAGTAAAGCCCGGCGAAGGCAGTCACCGCGCCCGCCCAGGACCAGACGGTGGGTGTGCGAACGCTGCGTTTGCCAATCGCAGAACCTGAGGCCCCGGCAGGCCGGGGCGTCAGGCCGGGCACCAGGGCCAGAAGCAGCGGCACCAGCACCACGCCGGAGCCGGTGATGAAGGCGGCCTTGGTGGCCGTGGTGTACTTCAGCCCCACGGTCTGAAACGCGTAGCCCGCAAACATAAAGAAGCCGATTTGCGCGCCGGCCCACAACGTCGCCCGTCCGATGTGGCGCAGCGCGCGCGCAAACACCAGCGCCATCAGCGCCGCCGCCAGGGTGAACCGGATGGTGAGGAAAACGAAAACGGAGGCGGAGTCCAGCGCCTCCTTGACCACGACGAAGGTGGCGCCCCAAACCAGCGAGCAGAAGCCGAGCGCGAGGATGGCCTTGAAATGCGGGGTCATTTACACTTACTAAATTCGTTTCCGAATCCTTTGGAGCGTGACCGAAAACGCAGGGGCAGAATCCGCCTCCTCAGTTTTCGGAGGCAAGGCCGCCTGGAAGGCGGCGATACAGCCCACAGGCAAGGCCGCCTGGAAGGCGGCGATACAGTTCCGTGGTCCGTTCTCAGTACTCGGTGCCAGCCTGTCCGCAGCAGCAAGAGGCGTGTAAAGCGACGCGAACGGAGCGGAACTGAAAACTGACGACGGAGAACTGAAAACTATGCCTATTTCACGGCGATGCCCTGCACTTCGAAGTGGCCTCCGCGCAACAGCGGCCCCGAGCCGATGAAGGCGCGCGCGGGAACGTCTTTGCCGAAATAGGAGCGGTACACGGTGTTGAATCTGTCGTACAGCGAAAGGTCGGGACAGAACACCTGCACGGTGACCAGATTGTCCATCGTCATTCCCGCATCGGCGAGGGTGCCCTTCATCGAGTCGAGCACCAGGCGGATTTCCGCTTCGAGGTCGTCCGGCGGACGGCCCGTGCGCGGGTCGATGCCGATGTTCCCGGAAAGATAGAGCGTGTTGCCGGCCAGCACGCCGTGGCTGAAGGGCAGCGTGTCGGTGCGGCCGGCGCGGTTGATGTAGCGCCGCCCCGAAGTTGCAGGGCCGCGCTGCGATTCGCTGGTCAGCGCCGCGCCGAGCAGGAATCCCACCAGAAGCACAACTGCAAACGAAACAGGTCTTGCGATTCGGAGCATTTTCCCCTCCACGTAACGCCAGCCTCGGGCTGGCAGAAGATAAATCCAAGGGCCCCGGCAGGCCGGGGCGGTACAGAGAAGGATGCGGAAACAAATTTAGTAAATGTGCAAGCTGGCGGGCGCTGCGCACCCGCCGCTACTTCTCGTACACCAAACGGCCGCCCACCCAGGTTTGCAGCACTTCCGTCTTCAAAACGGCAGGGGGCGAGACCCTGGTTACGTCGGCGGAGAGCACCACCAGGTCGGCAAACATTCCCGGCTGGATGCGGCCCTTGTTCTTCTCTTCGAACTCGGCGTAGGCCGAACCGGCCGTGTAGGCATAGATGCAATCGTGTATGGAAAGCTTCTCTGCGGGAACCCAGCCGCCCGGCGGGCCGCCCTGGGGACGCTCGCGGGTGAGGCAAGCGTACAGCCCAATCATCGGATTGATGGGCTCGACGGGATAATCGGTGCCGAAGGCCAGCTTCGCATTGTGCCTCAGCATAGACTTCCAGGCGTAGGCGCCCTTGGAGCGCTCCGGCCCCAGCCGCGCGCCGGCCCAGCGCATATCCGTGGTTTCGTGGCAGGGCTGCATCGAGGCAATCACGTCGAGCGCGGCGAAGCGCTGGAAATCATCCGGCGCGACCACCTGGGAGTGCTCGATTTTGTGGCGCGCGTCGCGTTTGCCGTTTGCTTTGCGCGCGGCCTCGAAGGCATCGAGGGAAAACGGTTGGCGGCATCGCCGATGGCGTGCAGCGCAATCTGGAAGCCGGCCTTGTCGCGCTCGACGACCATCGGGGTGAGTCGCTCGGGCGGGAGGATGGGGATGCCCTTCGTCGAAGGGTCGTCGGCAAAGGGCGCCAGCATTGCCGCCGTGCGCGAGCCCAGCGTGCCGTCGGTGACGCCTTTGAGCGCGCCGGTCTTCAGCCACGCGTCGGTGGTGCCGCCGCGGCGGCGCATTTCTTCCAGCCGGTCGAGCGGCGCGGTGAACGGCAGCCATTCGGTGATGCGCAGCGTGAGCTTCCCTTCCTTCTTCAGCTCCTCATAGGTCAGGAAATCGTCCCAGCCCGAATTGTCTTGCGCGGAAGTGACTCCGTAGCGCGCAGCCTCGGCCAGCGCCAGTTCGATGGCGCGGCGCCGCGCTTCCGGGCCGGTGCGCGGAAGGAGACGCGCGACGGCGTTCTTGGCCGTTTCCTTCAGCAGGCCGGTGGGCTCGCCGGTTTTGGGGTCGCGCTCGAAGGCGCCGCCGGGCGGGTCGGGCGTGTCTTTGTTCACGCCGGCCTTCTCGAGCGCCAGCGAATTGACGATGGCCACGTGGCCGTCCACGCGAGTGAAATACATCGGATGCTCGCGCGAGACGGCGTCGAGGTCCTGCCGGGTGGGAAAGCGCTGCTCGGGCCAAAGCGTGTGGTCCCAGCCGCGGCCCACAATCCAGTCGCCGGGTTTGTAGTCGGCCAGGCGCGCGCGGATGCGCTGCTGGAA
>CAYRII010000317.1:0-2989 GCA_964424245.1 uncultured Terriglobales bacterium
CGTCGGGCACCGACTTGCGGAACTTGAACGCGGCTGTGGTGGTGGCGAAGTTGCCCACGCCCAGCGTGTCGAAGAAGCACATCACGAACGCCACAATGGAGTGGTACCAGGTGTGCTTCTTCTCATCCGGCACGTTGGGCATGGACCTGCGCGACAGACTCCACCAGGCCCACAGGAACCACACAGTCGTGGCCAGCAGCGCGGCCAGCAGTGCAATTTTTGGACTCATGGCCCGCCATCGTAGCGCACAAGATGGAAAATGGAAAAGAGAAAATGGAAAAAAGCCCCTCAAGCGGCAATCCTACTCTCTTCCCTCGCACCACGCCCTGGCACCTCTCTCCTCGTATCTGTGTTCATCTGTGTTCATCTGTGGCTAAATACGGCTATGCAAGAGGCGGTGGAGAAATTTGTCCGCTACCTGCGCGACGCGCGCAACGCTTCGCCGCACACCCTGCGCAATTACCAGAGCGACCTCGAGCAATTTGCCGCTTACCTGGCGCCGCCGGGGACAAAGCCGCCTCCGCTGGCGAGAATCGACCACAAACTCATCCGCGAATTCATCGCGCACCTGCACGACACGGGCCTGGAGAAGACGTCGGTGGCGCGCAAACTGGCGTCGCTACGGTCGTTTTTCAAGTTCTGCGTGCGCGAAGGGCTCGCCAGGCTGAACCCGGCGAAGATGGTGGCCACGCCGCGCCTGCCCAAGCGCATCCCGTCGGTGCTGACGGCAGAGGAGATCAGCGGCTTCCTCGATTCGCTGGCGCGCGTGGAGCCTACGGGACCGGATGAGGAGCATCCGCGACGCAAGCGGCCCGGCGCGGAAGGTGATGAGTCCACGCTGCTGCTGGCGCGCGACCGCGCGATTCTCGAGCTGCTCTACGCCTCCGGGCTGCGCGTCAGCGAGCTCACTGGGCTGGACATGATCGACGTGGACCGCGCCGAGCAGATGCTGCGCGTCCGCGGCAAGGGCCGCAAAGAGCGCATCGTGCCCTTCGGCGGCAAAGCAGCGGCGGCGATGGAGTCGTATTGGCCGGTGAGGCTGGAGCTGCTGCGGCGCGCGCGCGAGGGTGAAGCCAAGGCAGTGTTCCTGAATTATGCAGGGCGGCGGCTCACCACGCGTTCCGTGGGCCGCATCGTCAAAAAATACGTGCGCCTTTGCAACATCAACTGGGACCTGCACCCGCACTCGCTGCGGCACGCGTTTGCCACGCACCTGCTGGCCGACGGCGCCGACTTGCGCGCCATCCAGGAGCTGCTCGGCCACGCCACGCTCTCCACCACGCAGAAGTACACGCACGCCTCCATCCGCCAGCTCATGGAGGTGTACGACAAGGCCCACCCCCGCGCTTGACAGTCGAATTCAATGAAATGTACAATTCGTAGTTATAATTGTACATAGAGGAGGGCGAATGAGTAGCTCCACTCGGATTCAGGTAGTAAGGACCGTACCGGCGAGCCGCTTTCGCCGCCGCGTCAGTCGCCTATCGGCTCAGGCCAAGGGACAGAAGGTTGTCCTGATCCAGAACCGCCGGCAGGAGCCGAAGTATCTGGTGGACAAGAAATTTCTCGATCAGCTAGTGCAGGAGAACGAGAACGTGCGTGAAACGTTGGCCGTGCTTGCCGACACGTCTCTCGCCGAATACCTCCTGCGAATCGGCAAATCCTTTGATGTGGACGTGCGCCGAGGGCGCGTGCGCTTGTATTCGACCAGTGAGGTCTTCGGCCAATCGTGACTGGCTCATCGTCCTTTGAGCTGCGCTATACCGAGAGAGCCCGGCAGAACATTGCCGATCTGGATGGGAGCATCCGCAAGCGGCTCCGCAAAATCCTGGAAGGGAAACTCGCGATCCAGCCCTCGCAGCATGGCAAGCCCTTGGTGGGGAAGCTGGCGGGCTACTGGTCGCATCGCTTCGCTGCCCACCGAGTGATCTATCGAATCTATGAAGACTTGCGGCTGGTGGTGATTTGCGCCGTAGGTCCGCGCCTGGAGGGTGACCGCGGGGACGTGTACCGCCAATTGCAGGCGGTTGTGGATGCGGGCCGCGCCGCCGAGGATATCCTAAGTGCGCTAGGGGATCCGCCCGGTCACAAGTGAGCTTCTTCTCGTGTGTTTGACGGCTCATCGATTCGCCCGTATAATGGCGGTTTCGCGTTGGGCCTTGGAGGGCGTATGTACGCCGTGGTTCGGTTTGGGGGCAAGCAGTACCGCGTGACCCCCGGTGACACCATCAAGATTGAGCGGCTGGAGGGCAAGGTCGGCAGCAAGGTGACCTTTCCCGACGTGGTCGCGGTCCGCACCGACGAGAAGCTGGTGTCCGGCTCAGAAGCGGGCAGCGCCAAGGTAGTTGGCCGCATTGTGGCGCAGGGACGCCACCCCAAGGTGCTGGTCACCAAGTATCGCAAGACCAAGCAGTACCGCATCACCCGCGGTCACCGGCAGAACTACACCGCGGTGGAAGTGAAAGAGATCAATCTGTAGCGCCGCGCTTCAGCGCGGCATGTGCCGGCCTGAAGGCCGGCGCTACAACGCCGTCCGAATGGCGGCAGCATAGAGGAGTCATGGCACACAAGAAGGGCGGCGGTTCCTCCACAAACGGACGCGACTCACACGGGCAAAGGCTCGGCGTGAAGCGCTTTGGCGGGCAACTGGTGAACGCGGGCACCATCCTCGTGCGCCAGCGCGGCACCAAACACAAGCCGGGGCTCAACGTCGGCCGCGCCAAAGACGACACGCTGTTTGCGACCATCACCGGCATCGTGCGCTTTGAAGACCGCGGCACGCGCGGCCGCTTTATCAGTGTGCTCCCAGCAGAAGAGGCCGCAGCCAGCACCAACTGATTCATCTTTGTCTTTCTGCAAGACGCTCCGCATGCGTGGAGCGTCTTTTTCTTTGTGGAACCACGAGGCGCGCTCTACCGTAGCCGATAGCAGATGCGGAGTCCACTTCACCGGCGGGACTTTTTGGCACAAGCGGGCTGCGCCGCCTGCA
>CAYRII010000318.1:0-2984 GCA_964424245.1 uncultured Terriglobales bacterium
CACGCGAACCCCGTGCACACCACCGCCACCGTCCTGCCCTCCTCCACCGCGGGCAGCGCGGGAATAGTTTCCGCCAGAGCCGGCGGCAGATTCTGCGGCACGGCCTCGCTGTCCGTGAGCCGCAGCACCGCTTTGTTGAGCGCGAACGGAGCCACCGCCTCGGCGTAAAGCCGGTCGGCCGCCGCGTCCGTGCCTACCACAATCACCTGCGTGTGCGGCGCGGAAAACCACACCGCGGCGATGCCATACGTCCCGGCGTAGAGCCCAAACTGCGGCGCCAGCCCGGCAAAGACCTCGAGCGTCCCCTCGGCCATCTCGCGGTAGCGCGCCTCGTTGGTGTAGGCGAACAGCCGCAGGAGCGCGATGGCGGCAGCCGAGTTGCCCGCGGGCGTGGGCGAATCCTGAAACGGCTTGCGCCGCGTTGCCAGAGCGCCCAGGACGACGTTGTCAGCAGGCGCCTCCGCCCCCGGCCGCGAATCTGCATCGCCAGGCCCTTGTGGCGCGGCCGCCCCCGGCCGCGAATCTACATCGAAGAATCCGCCGGAGACGGCATCGTGGAAGCGCTCGATCATCCCCTCCGCAATGCGCCGCGCGAACTGGAAGTAGCTCAGGTCGCTGGTGGTCTCGTAGGCGTCCAGGCAGGCCAGCACGGTGAAGGCATAGTCGTCCAGCAGCCCCGCCACCTCGCGCCGTTCCGCCTTGGGATCGGAGTAGGCCAGCACGTGCCGCAGCCCGCGCTCCGGCTCCCAGCCCTCCGCCAGCACCCGGTCCAGCGAGCGCAGCGCAAAGTGCCGCGCCTCGGCCATCCCCAGCACGCGTCCCGCCTCCAGATAGCTGGAGATGCACAGCGCGTTCCAGTTGGTGTACACCGTCTTGTCCACGTAGGGCGTGGGACGCGCCAGCCGCGCCGCGTACATCTTCTGCTTCGCCGAGTCGAGCAGCGCCTCCACGCGCCCCGCTTCGTAGCCCAGGCGCACCGCAATCTCTTCCGCCGGCGCGCGCGCGTGCAGCACGTTCTTCGCCGGGTTGTGGTGCATCTCGCCCACTTCGGAAATGTCGTAGTGCAGCGTGGCCACCTTGGCTTCGTCTTCCGCCAGCGCCGCCTGGGTCTCGGCCAGCGTCCAGGTGAAGTAGTCGCCGTCGTCCTCCAGCGAGTAGTCCGCGTCCTGCGAGGCGTAGAAGCCGCCGTGCTCGCGGTCGGAAAGCCACTCGTCCATCCAGCGCACAATGTCGCGCGCCACCGCCGCGTAGAACGCGTTGCCCGTCACCTGGTAGCCGTGCACGTAGTTCCCCAGCAGCCCCGCGTTGTCGTAGGACATCTTCTCGAAGTGCGGCACGATCCAGCGCTCATCCACCGAGTAGCGGTGGAAGCCGCCTGCGAGTTGGTCATAGACGCCGCCGCGCGCCATCTTGTCGAGCGTCGTGTCCAGCAGCGTGCCGAGCGCCGCCTCGCCCGTGCGCGCGTAGCGGTCCAGCACCAGGTTCATGGCCGCGGGATGGGGAAACTTGGGCGCGCTGCCGAACCCGCCGTGGCGCAAATCAAAGGCGTGCGCCGCCGATCCCACGATCTGCTCGATGATGCGCGGCGAGAAGTCCGCCGCGCGCCCGGTGAACGACTCGGCGTGCGCAATCGCCGTCATCACCGTGTCCGCCGATTGCTCCACCTCGGCGCGCTTCTCGCTCCACGCCCGCGCAATCGCCTGCAGCAACTGCCGGAACCCCGGCCGCCCCCACTGTTCTTCCGGCGGAAAGTACGTCCCGCCGAAAAACGGTTTCCCCTCCGGAGTCAGAAACGCGGTCAGCGGCCAGCCGCCCTGCCCGCTCATCGCGGAAACTGCAGCCTGGTAGCGCGCGTCGATGTCGGGCCGCTCGTCGCGGTCCACCTTCACCGCAATAAAGTTTTCGTTCACCACCGCAGCCACCTCGGAATTCTCATAACTTTCCCGATCCATCACGTGGCACCAATGACACCAAACGGCGCCGATGTCGAGAAGGATGGGTTTGTTTTCGCGGCGAGCGACGGCGAAGGCTGCGTCTCCCCATTCGTGCCAGCGGATGGGCTGGTGCATAGCGGAGCGCAGGTAGGAAGAGGAGGCGCCGGCGAGGGAGTTGCGGGATGCAGTGGACATGGAATTCCAGTTTAACCTGTCTGCGGGCAGAGCCGCCGCGAGCGAGGATTTTCGGCTTGACTCCGTAGTAAGGTACGGGGTGGAGAATGGCTCCGAGAAGGAGAAGGATCAGTCGTGACCATCGGGCAAGTGGCGAAGAGCGCCGGCGTGGGCGTGGAGACGGTGCGCTTTTACGAGCGCAAAGGGCTCCTGGGGAAGCCGCCGCGCCGTGCCTCCGGTTATCGGGAGTACGCGGAGGATGCGGTACATCGCATCCAGTTCGTTCAGCGGTCACAGCAGCTGGGATTTTCGCTGCGGGAGATCAAGGACCTACTGCATTTGCGGGTGAGTCCGGGCGCAAGTTGCGCCGATGTGCGCGAGCGAGCGCAGGCCAAGCTGGCGGACATCGATGCCAAGCTGAGCGAACTGCGAAGCATGAAGACGGCGCTGGAGAAAGTGGCGGCCAAGTGCACGGGTCGCGGCCCAACCAGCCAGTGCCCGGTGCTGGATGCCCTGCAGGCGGAGGGGAAGAAAACGTAACCATGCGGCGCGTGGAGCTGATTTACGACCGGGACTGTCCCAACGTGGCGCAAGCCAGGGCGGAACTGCTGCGGGCATTTGCCCAGGCCGCGATCCCGGCGCAGTGGCAGGAATGGGAGCGTTCGATGCCGGAAAGCCCCGCCTATGTGCAGCAGTACGGTTCGCCCACCGTGCTGGTGGAGGGTGAGGACGTGATTCCGATGGAGGGTCCGGCGGAGGGCGGATGCTGCCGCCTTTACGCCGACGATAGCGGGACGCGAGGGGCGCCGCCGGCGAACGAAATTGCGCGCAAGCTGCGAGGGCACGGCGGGGGCTGGCGCAACTCCATGGCGATGC
>CAYRII010000319.1:0-2977 GCA_964424245.1 uncultured Terriglobales bacterium
CCAGTACGGCAAGACGGTGACCTTCATGCCCAAGCCGCTGTTCCAGGACAACGGCAGCGGCATGCACACCCACCAGTCCCTGTGGAAGGGCGGCAAGGCGCTGTTCGCGGGCGACGGCTATGCCGGACTCTCGCAGATGGCGCTGTGGTACATCGGCGGACTGATCCAGCACGGGCCGGCGCTCTCGGCCATCATCGCGCCGACCACCAACTCCTACAAGCGCCTGGTGCCGGGCTTTGAGGCGCCGGTGAACCTGGCGTATTCACGCCGCAACCGCTCCGCCGCGTGCCGCATCCCGATGTACTCGGCCTCGCCCAAGGCCAAGCGCGTGGAGTTCCGCCCGCCGGACCCGAGTTGCAATCCCTACATGGCGTTTGCCGCCATGATGATGGCGGGCCTGGATGGCATCGAGAACAAGATCGATCCCGGCCAGCCCCTGGACAAGGACATCTACGATCTCGGTCCGGAGGAGCTCTCCAAGGTGCCCTCCATGCCGGGCTCGCTTGACGATGCTCTGGCGGCGCTGGCAAAAGACCATCAGTTCCTGCTCAAAGGGGACGTCTTCACCGAGGAGATCATTCGCGCCTACGTAGACTACAAGCGGGAGAAGGAGGTCAACGCGATTCGTCTGCGCCCGCATCCCTACGAGTTCGCGCTGTACTACGACATCTAGTTGCGAGTACGGAACAGCGAGTTGCGAGTTGGGGCCCGGTGCTGAGCCGGGCCTTTTTTCTTGGGAGAAAGCGCAATCTTGCTGAGGCGCGGGGAAGGGGAGCGCGGCACGACTTCCATCTTGGCTCGTTGTAGAATACCGGCACGGTGAGACGGCGCATCCAAGTGGCCCTGGCTTTGCTGGCGGCATCCATTCTTTTTGTCATGCTGGTGAGCCCCGTGCATCCCACACCCACGGCCGTGAGCAGCGGCAAATGGCTGCAAACCGGCTTGGTTTTTGTGATGGTCACCTTGATCAGCGCATTGCCTTCGCCCGCCCGCCTGAGACCAGCCTGGTTGCAGGAGCGCCCCGTACTCTGTTTCTCTGACCTGAGTGACCTAACCTGCACTCGTCTCTGCTAAATCTCCGCTGATCGCGCATGGGATTGAACACCCGGAGTTACAGTCTGGGTGAATCGGTCAAATTCGCAACGTAACCGGTGCGATTCGGAGATGGCTTATGCGTATTCTTCACTTTCTGGCCAGCCACGTCACCTATTCGGCCTTGACGCGGCAATGCCCCAAGTGCGGCAAGAAGCAAGTGGTAGCAGAAAGCAAAAAGGACAAGACAGTGAGCTGCAAGAACTGCGGCGCCATCGTTCCGCCAAAGACTGCAGTTCAGGGGAAGGAAAAATCACGCTGACGTTAGGCGCGGCGCCCTTGGGGGAGAAACAAGTCGTGTGGTCCACCGGGCAGCCGCGGAACCTTGCCATACTGCTGCCGGGAGCCTGATTTTCAAAACAAGGCGGGGGTTCTCAGTTCATGCACGCCGATATTCTGTTTGAGATCGCGCTCGCCATTATCTTCGCCACAGTCTTTGCCTTTCTGGCGAAGTGGACCCGGCAACCCCTGATCCTGGGCTACATCGCCGCTGGCATTGTCCTGGGCCCGATCCAGGGGCTGGGTTGGCTGGCAGAGCCCGAGGACATCGAGGTCATCTCCGAGCTGGGGTTGATCCTGCTGCTGTTCATGATCGGGCTGGAAATCGACCTTAAGAAGCTGCGCGCCGCGGGACGGGCCGTGCTGGCGGTGGGTGTAGGGCAATTCCTGGTTTGCCTTGCGCTGGGCCTGGCGGTGATGCCGTGGCTCGGATTCCGATTTGCCGAGGGCAATTTTGCGCCGCTTTATTTGTCGGTTGCAGCAGCGCTTTCCAGCACCATGATCGTGGTGAAGCTGCTGTACGACAAATTTGAGCTGGACACGCTACCAGGCCGCGTCACGCTGGGCATTCTGGTTTTCCAGGACATTTGGGCCATCCTTTTTCTGGCGCTACAGCCCAATCTGGAGAACCCGGCACCGCTCATTCTGCTGATCTCACTGGCCAAGGGAATCGGCCTGGTTGCCTTTGCTCTCCTGGTAAGCCGCTACGTTTTGCCGCTGTTGTTTCGGTCCATCGCCAAGTTGCCCGAGCTGATGTTGATTGGGGCGCTGGCATGGTGCTTTGGAGTTTCGCTACTAGCCGCGTGGCTGGGGCTTTCACGGGAGATGGGGGCACTGATCGCGGGCATCGCGATTTCGACCTTTCCGTACAACCTGGATGTGATCGCCAAGGTGATCAGCTTGCGCGATTTTTTTATCACTTTGTTTTTTGTGACCTTGGGGGCGAAGATTCCGCAGCCGACGCTGCAACTGCTGCTGCTGGCCCTGGCGGGATCTGCGTTCGTGGTGGTATCGCGCTTCATTTCCATCACGACGATTCTTCACCGCATGCGGATGGGAAACCGAGCCAGCGTGATCCCCGCGATCAACCTCTCCCAGGTCAGCGAGTTTTCCCTGGTGATCGGGGCTTTGGGGGTAAGCCTGGGACACATCAACGACCAGGTGCTGGCGGTAATTGTGTTCATGATGGTGATCACATCGGTGCTTTCCACCTACGGCATTCTCTACAATCACGAGCTGTTCAAGCTTGTGAACCCGGTACTTCTTGTCCTGGGAATGCGTGATCTGGACGAGGAGAGCCATGGCAGGGAAGAGATGCCGCAGAAAGAAATTGTTTTTCTAGGCTTCACCAGCTACGCAAGCTCTCTGCTGCACGATCTGCTGGTCGCCGACCCGACGCTCGCAGAAAAGATCTTAGTGGTGGACTTCAATCCGGCGGTTAAGAAAGAACTGGACCGGCGCGGCATCCTGGCCGTGTATGGAGACGTGGCACACGCCGATACGCTGCACCATGCGCGTATCCACGACGCCCGGGTCCTGCTCAGCACCGTGCCCGATGCCCTCCTCAGGGGCACCAACAACGCACGCATGCTGAAGCATCTCAAGT
>CAYRII010000320.1:0-2968 GCA_964424245.1 uncultured Terriglobales bacterium
CGAGTCGCCCGCCGCCGCCCGCGCCGTTATCCGCCACTCGCTCCGCGCGACGCTCCTGCTGCTCGGCGCCGGGGCGGTGGCGCTTTTTTTTCTGGCGCCGTACCTGCTCCCGCTCTTCTTCGGCGAGGCCTTCCGCCCCGCCATCGCCGCCTGCCGGGTGCTGGTGGTGGCGAGCCTGCCGATGGGCGTCAACATGGTGCTCTACGACGCCTTGCGGGCGCTGGACCGGCCGGAGGTCGCCAGCTACGGCGAGCTGGTGTGGAACGGAGTGACGGCCGCGCTCTTGGTCGCGTTGTTGCCGCGCTACGGCTTCCTGGGCGCCGCCTATGCGTCGCTGGGCGGCTACCTGGCCACGCTGCTCTTTCAGCTCTGGTACATCCGCCGGCGACTGGGGCTTTCGGTGCCGCAGTTGCTGCTGGCCCGCACACAAATCGAGGAGCCGGCGCCCCTGGCGGCGCCGCTCGACCCGGGGCCGCAATCTTGAGGAGGAACCCGGCAGCCGCATGAACTCCGGATCCACTCCCGTCGAGCAGGCGGTCAGGGAAATACAGCAGATTTTCCCCGCGGGATTCCCCGCCAACTGGGAAGCCACGGCGGCGGTGGCGCGCATCCTGCGGCGCCTGTGCCCGGCGGGCGGGCGGCTGCTCGACGTCGGCTGTGGCGCGATGAACAAGACGGCCGTCTTTGCCCGGCTGGGTTTCGCCTGCGCGGCCTGCGACGACTTCTCCGACCCGTGGCACCGCGAAGGACAAAACCTGGAGCGCCTGCGGGACTTCGCCGCCCGGGCGGGCATCGAGCTGCACGTCTTGCAGGAGCGCGGCGCCGAGCTTCCCTGGCCTCAGGAGAGCTTCGACGTCGTCACGCTGCTCGAGATTGTCGAGCATCTGCACGAGAGCCCGCGGAGCTTGCTCGAGTGGGCAGGCCGCACCCTGAAGCCCGGCGGCTTGCTGCTGGTGACCACGCCGAACGGAGTCAACCTGCGCAAGCGGCTCTGGGTGTTGACCGGGCGCTCGAACTACCCGCCCCTGGGGGAGTTCTATCGAGCCCAGGGGCGGTGGCGCGGGCACGTCCGCGAATACACCCGGGCGGAGCTGGAGACGCTGCTGCGCTGGTCGGGGTTCGAGATTGTCGCGAGCCGGATGTTCAACGGGATGCTGGAGCGGCGGGTGGGCTCGGGGTTGCTGCGGGCCGGGTTCAACGCCCTGACGCGGCTGCTGCCGAATCTGGCCGACACCATCTGCGTGGCGGCCCGCAAGCCACCCGCTTAGCGCCCCTGCCCTGGGCTCGCCGCTGTGCCACTCTCCGCCTGCCTGTGGTAGGCTGACGAAAACCATGAGTTCCTCTGCCTGCAAGGTTTGCGGTGGTCCGTCACGACCGTGCGTTTCCCTCGACTACGAAAGGCCGGAGAGACACAGCCTTGACATTCTCCGGTGTCGGGATTGCGGGATCGTGTTTGTGGGGAATCAATTGACAGCCCAACAACTGACTGCCGCCTACGCGGCCCGAGACCCGATCCGTTACTATGAGGAGATCTCCATCCCAACCCGGGCCAAGATCGCTCTGGCGCTGAAGAACTTGAGTCCCCTGTTCAGGCAGGGCGTAGCTCCCCGGTCAGTGCTTGAAGTGGGGTGCGGGGATGGCGCCTTCCTGGAGGCTCTGCAAGAAATCCATCCGGAAGTTTGCACCTACGGACACGAACTGCCTGGGCCGCTTAGTTCTCTCTGGACGGCCAAGCGCCTGCGTGTATTCACGGGAGCACTGGAAGAAATCCGAGATACTTTTGGCGTGGTGGTTCTGCTCGATGTCGCGGAGCATGTGCCCGACCCCAATCGTACCTTCTCGGCCTGCCGGGCGCTGCTCGACGGGAACGGCCACTTGTACCTGCACACGCCCCGCCTGTGTCTGTGGGACAGGCTATTCCTGGCAGCCCGAGGAGTGCCGGGGCTAGGCCGATTCTGCAAAGCGTGGCTGCGGGCTCGGGTCTCGATCTATCACCTGCAACTCTGGACGGACCGGGCGCTGGCGGTCAGTCTGGCGAGAGCGGGCCTGGAGGTTGTGTACATCCGACGCCAGACAGAGTTAAGCTGGCCGTTGGAGCGCTACCTTCGCATGTACTTGACCGACAGGTTTCCGCGGGCTGCGCTGCTGGCGTCCCCACTCGCGGCCCTGGCCGGCTTTGTCTTCGTGCGGCTGGGAACCTTAAGAAACAAGGCGGTCTGCCTGGCGCGGGCCGCTCCCTGCCCCGAGGCGCGCCATGCGTCCTAGTACCCTGGTCACCTTCGGCCTGCTGCTGTTCGTGGCGGTGTTGGCGGCCGTCTTCGCGGTCAGCCGCGTGCTGCTGACGGTGGAGTACGTCCTGCTGCTGGGAGCCAGCGCCTTCCTGGCCTTTCTGGTTCCAATCGTCGTCGTCGGCCTGCGCGAGCCGACTTTTTTCTTTGACCCCAAGCTGTTCGGGTTCGGCGGGGTTTTCGTTTTCCTGATTGTCGGGATGCTGAAGTCGGTCTTCATCTATGAGCGCCCGGTGACCGACAGCGTGTGGACGATGACGCGCGCGGTGCTCCTGGTGGCCACAGCCACGCTGGGGTTTCTCCTCGGCAACGCGCTTCCGGTTCGCCCCCGGCGGCTCGGCCGCTTGTCCCGCGACCGAGTCTCTTCGAACCGGGTGATGGCGCTGACGCTCTTGCTCGCGGCCATCGGCCTGTTCGGCACCGCCGCCTATTACAACCCCTTCGAAGAGTATGACCCGGGGGTCTCAAACTACGGCCGCCTGTTGGGCTGGTGCCTGCCGGCGGCCGGCGCGCTGGCCGTATGGCTGCTCTTCAACGCCCGGCCCAAGACCCCGGCGCGGCGCCTCCTCTTCTACGGACTTTTCATTCCATTGCCCTTATTCTCCATCGTAACGGGCACCCGCATGCCGCTGGTGTTTTTGGCGAGCTTTGCGTTTCTCTTGTACGTGTATGGGTTATGG
>CAYRII010000321.1:0-2629 GCA_964424245.1 uncultured Terriglobales bacterium
TAGAGCTTCTCCAGCACGTACTGCGGCTTGATGACTTCGCTGTTGCGGTTGTAACGGAGACAATCGATGGACTGCCATTGCCGGACCTGGTCCCACCACGCGGCCAGGGCCTGCGCGTCCGGCTTCTCCCCGGATTCCGCGATCAGCGCGTTGATGTCTGCCAGCACGCTCTTCACGTCCCCGACGATCGGAATGTCCACCGGCACGTTCTTCGAAATCGACGAAGGATCCACGTCGATGTGCACGATCTGCGCATGCGGGCAGAATTTTTCCAGGTCCCCGGTCACCCGGTCATCGAAGCGCGCGCCGACGGCAATCAGCACGTCGCAGTGGTGCATCGCCATGTTCGCCTCGTAGGTCCCGTGCATGCCCAGCATGCCGACGAACAGCGGATCGGTGCCCGGGTAGGCGCCCAGGCCCATGAGCGTGTTGGTAATCGGGTAGCCGAGCGCGCGCGTGAACTCGCGCAACTCTTCGCTGGCATCGCCGAGCACCACGCCGCCGCCGGTGTAGATCATCGGCTTCTTCGCGGAGAGGATGAGCTTGACCGCCTTCTTGATCTGCCCCGGGTGGCCCCGGACCACGGGCCGGTACGAACGCATGTCGACGCTGTCCGGGTATTCGTATTCGCAGGAGTCCGCGGTGATGTCCTTGGGTATGTCCACGAGCACCGGGCCCGGACGCCCGCTCTTCGCGACGTAGAACGCCTTCTTCATGGTCAGCGCGAGATCGCGCACGTCCTTGACCAGGAAGTTGTGCTTGACACAGGGACGCGTGATGCCCACGGCGTCCACTTCCTGGAAGGCGTCGTTGCCGATGAGTTTCTTCGGCACCTGGCCGCTGAAGATCACCAGCGGGATGGAATCCATGTAGGCGGTGGCAATAGGCGTCACGCAGTTGGTGACGCCCGGGCCGGAAGTGACCAGCACGACGCCGGGCCGGCCGGTGGCCCGCGCGTAACCGTCCGCCGCATGGCCGGCGCCCTGTTCATGCCTCACCAGGATGTGCTTGACATCGGTCTGCTTGAACAGCGCGTCGTAGATCGGCAGCACCGCGCCGCCGGGATAGCCGAAGACGTATTCCACGCCTTCGTCCCTGAGCGCGCGGACGAAGATCTCGGCGCCGCGCATGATTTGCCTGGATTTTGCCAATTTCAGCACCTGCAAAAGAACTCGCGCAAAACAAAGGAACTTACTGATAATAAAGAAACCGGTCAAGTTGTGCCCTGCACAATCCGCCGGCCCATCGCGCCCTGATTTCGGGCGGTGCCGAGCTTGCCGGAGGGAGGGATGCGGTAACATACGCGGCCTTCGCGTCCGGCGGAAAAACGGGAAACCACGCATCGATGAAGACATCGCAGATCCTGCTGGCCACGCTCAGGGAACCGCCGTCGGATGCGGAGGTCGTCAGCCACCGGCTCATGCTGCGCGCGGGTCTCGTGCGCCAGCTCGCCGCCGGCATCTATACCTGGCTGCCGCTGGGCCTGCGTGTCCTGCGCAAGGTCGAGGCCATCATCCGCGAGGAGATGGATAAGGCGGGGGCGCAGGAAATCCTGATGTCCGGGCTGCAACCGGCCGAGCTGTGGCAGGAATCGCGGCGCTGGGACGCATACGGGCCGGAGTTGCTGCGGCTCAAGGACCGGCATGAACGTGATTTCTGCCTCGGCCCCACGCACGAAGAAATCATCACCGACCTGGTGCGCCGGGAAATCCGCAGCTACAAGCAACTGCCGGCCAACTTCTACCAGATCCAGACAAAATTCCGCGACGAGATCCGGCCGCGCTTCGGGATCATGCGCGCGCGGGAATTCCTGATGAAGGATGCCTATTCATTCCACCTGAGCCAGGAGTCCCTCGAGGAGAGCTACGAGCTCATGTACGCGACCTACAGCCGCATATTCGATCGGGTCGGGTTGCGCTACCGGGCGGTGCTGGCGGACCCGGGAAATATCGGCGGCAGCCGCTCGCACGAGTTTCACGTCCTCGCCGACTCCGGGGAAGACCGCATCGCCTTCGCGGGCAGCGGCGGCTACGCTGCAAACATCGAGCTCGTGCCCGCGCCGGCGCCCGAGGCAGGGCGCCCCGCTCCGGCGGCGAAAATGGAAAAGATCGCGACGCCGGGGCAGAACAGCATCGATGACGTCAGCCGTTTCCTGGAACTGCCCGTTCAGCGCTGTCTGAAAACCCTGGTCGTAAACGCCAACGGCGGCGGACTCGTGGCACTCATCTTGCGCGGCGATCACGAGCTCAATCGCGTCAAGGCGGAAAGCCTGGAACAGGTGGCGCGCCCCCTGACCTTCGCCGGCGGCGAGGCCCTCCGCTCGGCGCTGGGATGCGGCGCCGGTTCCCTGGGACCGGTGGGGCTCGGCATCCCCATGGTCGCGGACGCGAGCGCCGCTGCGGTCGCAGATTTCGTGTGCGGCGCCAACGACGATGGTTTCCACTTGCGCGGGGTCAACTGGGGCCGGGATGTTCCGGAACCCCGATGCGCCGACCTGCGCCAGGTCACGGACGGCGAACCGGCCCCGGACGGGTCCGGCCCGCTGCACATCGCCCGCGGCATCGAGGTGGGGCACATCTTCCAGCTCGGCACGAAGTATTCCGTCGCGATGAACGCGACCTTCGCCGAC